>PKSZ01000689.1 GCA_002869425.1 Marinilabiliales bacterium | reverse complement strand
TATGAAAATAAAGAAATTGCCTTCACACAAATCCATGTTGCATGTTGCTAATATTATTTACACGACCTGTAAAATTTATTTATTGCAACAGGGTAAATTTCTTGTGATTTTATTTGCCATAATTGGTCTTGCAATTTTTTATTATTTCTTTGGTCTGACGCATATGGAGATACCCAAAGTAATGCTAGTACTGACATGGTCTGTATTGGGTATTTTGGGTTCTTACGGAGTGGCCTGGTTTGGAATCAGAATTAATACACTGGCTAATGCAAGGACATCATTTGCTGCTTTGCGTTCAAAACCCTGGAATGTTGTTTCTATTCCATTGCAGGCAGGAATGAGCGTAGGTGTTGTTTTGATTTCTGTTGAGCTCATTATGATGCTATTTATTCTTTTGTTTGTTGACTCAGAAAGTGCTGGAGCTTGTTTTGTAGGTTTTGCTATTGGAGAATCATTAGGTGCAAGTTCCCTTCGTATTGCTGGTGGAATTTTTACAAAAATTGCAGATATTGGTGCTGATTTAATGAAGCTCGTTTTCAACATTGGAGAAGATGACCCACGTAATCCAGGTGTAATTGCTGACTGTACTGGTGATAATGCAGGTGATAGTGTTGGCCCTACAGCTGATGGTTTTGAGACTTATGGAGTAACTGGTGTTGCCTTGATTTCATTCATTGTATTGGCAATGGGATTGGAATATCAGAGTACTTTGATCGTTTGGATTTTTGCAATGAGAATATTAATGGTCTTTACATCAATTTTCTCATACGGGCTTAATCAGGTAATTTCTAAAGCAAGATTCAAAAATTCTGATAAATTCAATTTTGAATCCCCTTTAACTTCTTTGGTTTGGATTACATCAATCGTATCAATCATTGTTACTTATCTTGTAAGTTACTTTTTGATTAGTGATATGCAAAATGATTTATGGTGGAAGCTTGCCTCCATCATAAGCTTTGGAACACTTGCAGCCGCAATTATCCCTGAGCTTACCAAAGCATTTACGAGTTCTAAATCCCGCCATGTTCATGAAATTGTTCGTGCATCAAGAGAAGGGGGTGCTTCATTAACAATTCTTTCTGGAATGGTAGCTGGTAATTTTAGTGCTTTCTGGAAGGGCCTCACTATTATGGGTTTGATGTTTGGTGCTTTTTATATCAGTACACTGGGTCTGGATTCAGTAATGACATATCCTGCAATTTTTGCATTTGGTCTTGTTGCTTTTGGTTTTCTTGGAATGGGTCCGGTTACAATTGCTGTAGACAGTTATGGTCCTGTTACGGATAATGCCCAGTCTGTTTTTGAGCTTTCCAGGGTTGAACACCTTGAGAATATCAATGATGAAATAAAAAATGACTTTGGATTTGAACCAAATTTTGAAAAAGGTAAGCATAATCTGGAGGAAAACGATTCGGCAGGTAATACGTTTAAAGCAACAGCAAAACCCGTTCTAATTGGTACAGCAGTAATTGGTGCAACAACTATGATATTTGCAATTATATTGGTATTGAAATCTATGGGATTGCTTCAATTACAGCTTACAGATGCACCGGTAATCCTTGGGTTTATTTCAGGTGGTGCTGTTGTTTACTGGTTCTCAGGAGCTTCTATACAAGCGGTAACTACAGGTGCTTACCGAGCAGTTGAATTTATTAAAAAGAACATTAATCTCGATAAGGAAGAGGCTGATATAGAAGATTCAAAAAGTGTAGTGAAAATATGTACAATTTATGCTCAGAAGGGTATGTGGAATATCTTCTTTGTGATTCTTTCTCTTACTTTATCTTTTGCATTCTTTGATCCGAACTTTTTCGTTTCATACTTGATTTCCATTGCTGTATTTGGATTGTTTCAGGCAATTTATATGGCTAATGCTGGAGGTGCATGGGATAATGCAAAAAAACTGGTGGAAGTTGATTTACAGGAAAAAAATACCGATTTACATGCGGCTACTGTAATTGGAGATACAGTTGGTGATCCTTATAAGGATACAAGTTCTGTTGCTCTGAATCCAATTATTAAGTTCTCCACTTTATTTGGTTTGTTAGCTGTTGAAATAGCAGTGCATATGAGTGCAGCAGCAAATGAAGCAGGAACAACAGATTTTACCAAAGTTATTGGAGCCGTATTCCTGGCTATTGGTTTGGTATTTGCCTATAGATCCTTTTATAGCATGAGGATTAAAAGTGGCGATAAAGCCAAAGTGTAGATCTTATATCATAAGAAATGGAAACGGCAAGCTTTAAAGTTTGCCGTTTTTTTGTATCATTTTCAGAACTTTATCAGCTTTTAAATTAATTCCGTTAATCTTGTAGTGAGCGAGATTATAAAACTCAGATCGTATTTTGAGTTGCTGCTGAATAAATATAAGTAGTTCGCTCTCATTAAAGGAATTAATTAGTGGACGTTTCTTCTTAGACCCGAGTAATCTGCAAACCAAGGCTTCTGGCGTCATTTCCAAATAAATGGTAGTGCCACAATTGTTCATGAAATTGATGTTGTTGTAAAAACATGGTGTGCCTCCACCCGTAGCAACTACAATATTATTTTGAAGAGAAACTTCATGTAGGGCTTTTTTTTCAATGCTTCTAAATTCCTCTTCTCCACATTCTTTAAATAATTCGCTAATGCTTTTTTGTTGTTGTATTTCGATGTAGTTGTCAAGGTCAATGGCAGTATAGTTTAATTTGTGTGATAAGCTTTTATGAAGACTTGATTTACCAGAGCCCATGTAACCTATGAGAAAAAATCTATCAGAAATCACAGCTTATAATTTTACACCTAATATAATAACATCATCGATTTGTTCGTAGGGTTGCCCATCTTCATTATGGGCAGAAATCCAACCGTCAAAGTTTTGCTCCAACAGTTCTTTTTGTTTTTCTCCTTCCAGATTATGCATTTCAGCAAAGAGCTTTTTAAGTGAACTGTATTTGAATTTTTTACCTTTTGGACCTCCGAATTGGTCGGCATAGCCATCTGAGAAAAGGTAAATCTGATCTCCTTTTTTTGGTTTTATTGTGTGATTGTGAAAGTGTTCTTCTGTTTTGTAATGAATCCCTACTGGCATTTTATCTCCTTTAATTTCTATAAGAGATACATTGCCAAATGTAGCACTTTTTGAGTTTTCAATATTTTGATCAATTGGAGCATTTCTAAATAGGTATAATGGATTGTTTGCACCTGCAAATTGAAGCGTGTTTTCTTTTTTGTGGTAGATACACAATACCATGTCCATACCATCTTTCACAGAATCAGAATAATTGGCATTCCTGCTGCTTAACGATTGAATAATGGAGTCTTTGAGCTTGTCAAGAATTCCTGCTGCAGAAATATTATTGATTTCGTTATTTGATAAGTTTCCTGTTATTTCAGAAAGGTATGTTATTCCAAGCATACTCATAAATGCACCGGGAACACCATGGCCAGTACAGTCAGCAGCTGTGAAAATAAAGGTATTTTCATCCAGCATTTTAGACCAGTAAAAATCTCCACTGACAATGTCTCTTGGTTTAAAAAAGATAAAATGGTCAGTAAAGAAAGAATTGAACTTCTTCATCTCGGGAAGAAGTGCTGTTTGAATTCTTCTGGCGTATAAAATACTGTCGGTGATTTCTGTTTTTTGATATGCGATCATATCGCGTTGTTCAATGGCGAGTTCTTTTTGTTCTATGATTTCATCACGCTGTGCTTCTATTTCTTCTTTTTGCTGTAGTATTTCATCGTTTTGATCCATTAATTGATCTCTCTGCGTTTCAATTTCCTCCTTTTGTTGCAGAATTTCGTCATTTTGTTTGCGTATTTCAGCAGTTCTTTGTGCTACAATTCTTTCAAGGCGTTTTTTAGCTGCAATTAATCTTCTTGAATTCAGATAAATAATTGCGATAAGCAATAATGTTCCTGTAATGAAAAATAATATGTAAGCCCAAATAGTCCTATACCAAGGAGGAAGAATAGAAAATTCAAAAACCAATTCTTCGCTTTCTTGATAATAAATGTTCTGAGCCTTAACTTTAAACGTATAATTCCCCTCAGGAAGATTTGTATACTCTTTTTTCCAGTTTGTATTCCAATCAGACCAGAACTCATCAAAACCCTCAAGGATAAATGAAGTAAGTACTGCATTCTCATCTCCAAAGTACGGGCAGGAATAGATAAAGCTTATCGAGTTCTCCTTGTACTTGAATGCATATTCTTTATTTTGTTTTGCCAAAATATTATAATTACTGTCTGAAAAGGCGCCGTTAATAATTGTGTCTTTATTGGTAAAAATAAGGTTGAAAACCATTTGGTATGGAATAGTATAATCCTTAATATCATTGGGTGTATAAATAACAAGACCTTCTGTTCCTCCCATAATACATTTCCCAGGAATTGGCAGGATGGTGTAGAAATCATTAAAAATGTTGGTTAATCGTAGAAGAGGTTGATATACAATATTATTACTTGTGTCGTTATATTTAATGTATTGTATTCCATTATTTCTGTACATCCATAAGGAGTCCTGTGTGGGGTAGAGGAGGTATGCATAGTTGTTTGAGCTGTGATCTACCATATTTGACCATACAAAACGATTTAAATTGCGGTCGAAGCGCATGATTCCTTTCGATGTACCTACAAAGATTTCATCTTTGTATTGAAAAAGCTCCGTCATCCCTTGTGGAATTCCATTAGCAGTATTAAGCTTTACAATTGAAGAATCAGATAAAGAATCCTGATAGGAAATCTCAAGAATGCCATCAATGGTAGTCCCTACAAAGATTTTGTCTTCATTCAGTTCAGCAATACTATGAATTTCTTCATTTCCTCCGGAATAAATAAATTTATTTCCCGGGTTTGAGCTGTCTAAGCTCAGAATTCCAACTTGTCCCACGCCTCCCCATAAAATTTTATACTTATGGAATTTTGATTTTGCCAGACTCAAAACATAAGATTCGTTGTGCAGAAGTTGGAAATTATTGTTTGCAAAGGAATAGATTCCTCCAGATCCAGCAATTATTAATTGATTATCTACTGCAATTATTTTATAGATTTGACCGGAGAAGGGCAGTTGTTTGATTTTGGATGAACTGTTTTTATGAAGATCTAAAGAAAAAAGACCACTTAATGTACCAATAAAAATAGTACTATCGATTATACATACTTGTTGAACAATTCCTTCAAGGCCCATTTGGTCGGTAATAAATCTTAATGGTGTTGTTGTTTCGATTCTGGAAAGACCATTGGATGTATTTGCCCAAAGTTCCTGATCCCGATCGTAAAAGAGTGCATAAACAGAATTAGAAATCAGACCATTATCTTCATTTATAATGAATTGAATGTTGCAATCCTGATCTGTTATGATTACTCCGTTATTCAATGTGGCAAAGGCATAATTTCCTAAAGGAGTTATAACTCCTTTGTATAGAGAGCTTTCTTCAAATATTTTTATAGTATTGGTTTCTATTTTTCTAGGTTTTCCAAAGTTCTTATAGCGATAGATACCTGATTTGTTGCCTATGATTGTTATGCTGTCACCGGGGCCTGGTAAAATTGCCCGTGTACTGTACATTAAATGACCGTCTGGGATTAATGTTAATGAATCGGCAATAAGTTGGTTTAATCCATTGGAATTGTCAACAACATAAAATACGTCGTTGGTCATAAAGCCTGTAAAAAAGGAAGTTTTTGATTTCCATATTTTAACTTTCTTGCCATTAATTCTGATTACTTTCTCTGGTGTTACAAAAAACACGCCTGTATTGTTGGCGTATATGTGCCATACATAACTAAATACAAGTTCGCTGTCCGGGAGAAGATGTAATAATGAATGATACGTAATTGTGCCTAGAGAATCTGGTCCTAGAAATCCTATTTCTCCTTCACCTCCAACATATACTCTTCCTGCAGTATCTTTACCAAGAGATAAGACGGTGCTTGCCTTATCCGTGAAAAAACGTCTCCAGTTTTGACCGTCATATTCAAGAATCCCTTTTCCATTGGCAAAGTACATTACGCCTCTGATATCTTGTTCCGCAGACCAATTTTGAGCAAAGCCGTTGTATTCTGATGGAGAATAGTTGTTAATATGAGGAATGCCCCAATTTTGGGCTTTTAATGCAAAGCTACAGCATATCAATATAATAACAGGAAAAAGCTTTCTGTACATTCTGAATCTCTCTTACACAGACTAAGATATGAAAAAAATGCATATCCTTTAATAATGTTAATTGCTTGTTGAAAAAGAAATTCCCATGGGCATTGGCTTTTGAGTATATTTGTAGATATTTTATAAGTATGGCAGAACAGAATTATACGGAAGATTCGATTAAAACCCTTGAGTGGAAGGAGCATATTAGAAGAAGACCCGGAATGTACATTGGTAAACTGGGTGATGGTAGCTCTGCTGATGATGGTATATATGTATTGTTAAAGGAAGTTATCGATAATTCAATTGATGAATTTATGATGGGTAACGGAAGGGCAATTGATATTACAATCAATGAAGATTTGGTTAGTGTTCGGGATTATGGTCGTGGAATACCTCTGGGTAAGCTTGTGGATGTAGCTTCAAAGATGAATACCGGAGCAAAATATGATTCCAGGGTTTTTAAAAAGTCTGTGGGATTGAATGGAGTGGGTATAAAGGCAGTTAATGCTCTTTCTGATTCTTTTGTTATCAGTTCATTTAGAGAAGGAGAGGTGAAGATAGCAAGCTTTGAAAAAGGTCAGATTACTGAGGAAAAGCTTGAAAAATCAACAGAACCCAATGGTGTTTTAACCGTTTTTAAACCTGATACAGGCGTGTTTGGAGGGTATCGGTATATCATTGAGCATGTTGAATCAATGATAAAAAATTATACCTATCTGAATTCCTGGTTGATAATTTCTTTAAATGGCAACAAATTTAGCAGTAAGAAAGGGCTTGTTGATCTTCTGGAAGATAATATAAGTTCTCCTGTTTTGTATGATATCATTCATTTTAAGGATGATGATATTGAAATTGCTTTGACTCACGGAAACCAATATGGTGAAGAATATTATTCGTTTGTGAATGGGCAACATACAACACAGGGAGGAACCCATTTGCTTGCATTTAAAGAAGCTGTAGTAAGGACTGTAAGGGAGTTTTATAAAAAGGATTTTGAGACTTCTGATATTAGAACTTCTATTATTGGCGCCATCAGTATAAAAGTGGAGGAGCCTGTGTTTGAGTCGCAGACCAAAACGAAGTTAGGTTCTAAAGATATGGGACCTAACGGACCATCTGTTCGGAATTTCATCATTGATTATGTTAAAAATACACTGGATAATTTTTTACATAGAAATTCTGAGACAGCAGAAATTTTATTGAATAAAATTCTTGCTTCAGAGAAGGAAAGGAAAGCAATTTCCAGCATAAAAAAAATAGCAAAAGAGCGAGCCAAAAAGGCAAGTCTTCATAATAAGAAATTAAGAGACTGCCGGGTTCATTATAATTCAAAAAATGAGATCAGAGATGAAACTACTTTGTTTATTACAGAGGGTGATTCTGCCAGTGGATCGATTACAAAATCCAGAAATCCAAATACACAGGCGGTATTTAGCCTTAAAGGAAAGCCATTAAATACGTATGGGTTAACAAAGAAGGTTGTATACTAAAATGAGGAATTCAATTTACTTCAGGCAGCTTTAAATATTGAGGATGGAATTGATAATCTTAGATATAATAATGTGGTTATTGCAACGGATGCTGATGTTGATGGTATGCATATTCGCTTGTTATTGATTACTTTCTTTTTGCAGTTTTTTCCTGATCTTATACGGAATAAGCATCTTTATATTCTTCAAACTCCTTTGTTCAGGGTAAGAAATAAGAAGAAAACGTTTTATTGTTATTCAGATGAAGAAAGGATCAGTGCTATAAAGAGTCTGGGACAGAATCCAGAAATCACTCGTTTTAAAGGTCTTGGAGAAATTTCACCTGGAGAGTTCAAGAATTTTATTGGAGACAGTATAAGGTTGGATCCAGTAATATTTAGAAAAGAAGATAGAATTTCACAGTTGTTGGAGTTTTATATGGGCAAGAATACACCTGATAGACAAAACTTTATTATTGATAATCTGCGTGTGGAAGAGGATGTTGCATAGGTCAATTACGGATTGCACGTAATGCACTAAATGTTAGTGTTTTATACATCTATTTTGCACTTTCATTTTTTTAATAATTATTTTGTAGGTATCAAAAAATTAGATATATTTGCAATCCAATTGCGAGAATAGCTCAGTTGGTAGAGCACGACCTTGCCAAGGTCGGGGTCGCGGGTTCGAGTCCCGTTTCTCGCTCGATCCCGAGGAATCGGGATTCTTTTTAGGCCCAGGTGGCGGAATTGGTAGACGCGCTGGACTTAAAATCCAGTGACCAGTAATGGTCGTGCCGGTTCGACCCCGGCCCCGGGTACGGAAGTGAAAAAGAGACTGTCTCAAAAGGACGGTCTTTTTTTATGCGGTTTCTTACTTCACAGGTTTTAGGATTGATCCAAAAAAACTCGATAATTGTCTACGCTGTGATACTAAACAAAAAGACCGTCTCAAACAGACGGCCTTTTTCATGCATTTATTTTGAAATTTTGTGAGTAGAATTAAATCATGCTATTTCGTTATTCTTATTCCAACTACAACAATATCATCAATTTGTTCAAAAGTTGGATTTCCTGTAATTGGATCTTCAAATGCCTTCCATTTTTCTATTGCACTGTCAAGATCATCCATTTGTTCAGGCATTGACTTAACCTGACCTTCCAGAATTAGACGTTTAAACGGCTTGTATTTAAATTTCTTACCCTTTGGGCCACCAAACTGATCTGCGTAGCCATCAGAAAACATATAGAGAGCATCGTCTTTTTGCAATTCAATGACATGGTTTCTGAAATTATCCATTTTAAGATAGATTGCAATTGGCATTTTATCTGGTTTCAATTCAAAAAGGTGATGCGTTTCCGTCGATAAATCTGGTGTCTGCTCTGCTTCTTTTCCGTCTATTGTATAAACAAGTTTGTCCTCATCGCTTACCTTTCTTCGTATAATATAAAGAGGATTATTGGCTCCTGCCCATTGAGCAATATTTTTTTTCATATCAATAGCACAGAAACTCATATCCATACCGTCTTTTTGTTCTCCTTCCTTACCTGTTTGCTGCAAGGAGCGTATAATATGCTGTCTTAAATTGTCAAGAACCTGACCAGCTTCTGTAACATTTTTATCTTTAACAACTTCATTAAGGAAGGCAACCCCTAACATACTCATGAATGCACCAGGAACACCATGACCTGTGCAGTCTGCAGCTGTTAGCAATACCTGGTCTCCAATTTTACCTGCCCAGTAAAAATCACCAGATACAATGTCTTTGGGTTTAAACAAAATGAAATGATCGCCCAGGATTTCATTGGCATGTTCATTATGCGGGAGAATCGCTTTTTGTATACGTTCAGCATAATGAATACTGTCAGTCATTTCCTGGTTTATTTCAGCAATATGATCGCGTTGAACCGTTATCTCTTCTTTTTGTTTTTCCAGCTCTACATTCTTTAGTTCAATTTCTTCTTTCTGTGTTTCAAGAATATCATTTTTCTTTTCAATATCTTCTTTTTGTTTTACAACCTCTGCTGTTCTTTCTTTCACAATTCCTTCCAGTCTGATTTTTTCTCTTTCCAGCTTTCGGGTATAGAGCTTAACAATTACAATAATCAAAACGATTATTACTACAAGATAGCTAATATATGCCCAAATTGTTCTATACCACGGGGGTAGTACTGAAAAAACAAATGAAGCTTCAGAGCTTTCTACTCCATAAACATTTTTAGCTTTAACCTTGAAAACATATTNAAAACATATTCTCCTTCGGTTAGGTTGGTGAAATCTTTATAATGTTCTTTTCCCCATTTTGACCACTTTGTATCATTCCCTTCCAGAAAAAAGCTAAACTCGATGGCTTCTTCATTGTCAAAAAACGGCGATGAAAAGTAAAATGTAATGTTATTGTATTTGTAATCAAGTTCAGGAATTAACTCACTAGGTTGTTTGAGGCTTGGTATCTTCTCACCATTTTCAGTATATTCAAAATAAGTTCCATTGAAAATTGTGGAGTCTTCTCCTAGTATTATTTTTCGTATCAGAGCCGGAAACTCAATATTGTAATTTTTTTGATAATTCCTGTCAAAACTGTAAATTCCTTTAGAATTCCCCAACCACACCAAGTTATTGGAAGGTAAAAGTGCATCTACCGATAAATTTGGTAAAATCTGGAAAGGCAATGTGTCGGTAACCATTTCTCCGTTTTGCTGATATACAGCTTCCGTCCATTTTAAGAAGTATGGCTCTTCCAGATTAAGGCTCAACCAATATGAATTGTCTTTTCCTTTTTTCATTCTGAAAAAGGAAATATTGTTAAATCTTTTTCCAAATTTTTCGCATTGCACAAATTTGTCCTGTTTTTCGTCATATGAAAGAAGACCTTTTGTAGATAGAAAATAAAGCGTGTCGTTGTAAGATTCAATGAAGTTGGTGTTCATCGTAGGTAAGCCATCTTCAGTACCGTAATAACGAATGGAGTCTTTCTTGGGATTCAACCGGAGAATGCCATTGAATGATGTTGAAATCCAAACATTACCATTGGTATCTTCTGCAATACTTCGTGCTTCATCCTTGATCTTTTCTCTTGCTATACGATATTCTTCTTCCCATTTATCATTTCCCATATATCGTAAAATGGTAAATTCCATATTGCCAATGTATAGCAAGCTACTATCTTTTTGGGAAGTTTTAAGTGAATAAATATTATAAAATTTGTATGTGTCCGGAACTTTTCTTTTGAATTTAATATCTTTCTCGATTTCGTGCGCTACATTGTTTGTGTCAATTTTGTAAAGGCCTTCCTGGGTTCCAACCAATAAAATAGATTCATCGGAATTTTGAATGTGAAACTTAATAAAAGACCAACCCGACTGAATCGGATCAATTTGTTTGAAAATAGGTTCCTGATTTTCATATGTGAGGTAAAATACTCCTGAACTTGTACCAATGTACATTGTATTGTTGTACATGGTTAAATCATTTATCGTTCCTTTTATTCCATACTGTTCAGTAAAGAATCGGAATGGAGAATTAAACTGGGCTTTGTAAACTCCTTCGTTTAATGCAACCCACAATGGCTGGAGAGAATTGTTAAGCTTATTTTGATAAATGTATAGAGTTGTTTCATCTTGAATGCCATAATGTTTATTGATCATGTCAATAATTTCGCCTTTTTTATTGATGATAACCATACCTTTATCCAGAGAACCTATTGCAAAATTTCCGTTGTATAATTCTGTTGCACAATATAGCCTGTTGTCTTTTCTGAATTCTTTGAGTTTTTCTGATTCTTTGAACTGGGAGATTGAACCACTTTCTGTTCCATAGATGAAAATACCATTGAATGTAGTAAATACATAGAACGACGTATCTGAATGCGGGTGAATATAAAAAATATTCTTTTTATGGAAAAAGTCTCCATTTTTAACAACTATCAGTGAGTCATTATCAACTTTAGTAAGTCCTTCAAGATAATTGCCTACGTATATTTCATTATTCAAAAAGAAACTTAAAAATGAATACTTTAGATTAAATTCAATTTGGTCTACAAATTTTTTGTCTTTATAAATAAAAATGTCGTTTTGAGTGCAGAAGTACGTTTTGTTATCATGGAAATATGTTTTCCAAACATTCCCGAACTGGCCGTTAAGAGAATCTAATTGGTCAGATAATGTATAATATGTTAATGTACCTGTTTCATCAGGAGCAAGAAATCCAAATTCTCCTACACCACCAATATATATAACACCTAAATCATCTATTGTCATAGATCGAACAATGGTTTGCGGTGTTGGTTTTATTTTTTTCCAGCTGGTTCCATCATATTCAAGAATACCATCATCGTTATTGCCAAAGTA
>PKSZ01000446.1 GCA_002869425.1 Marinilabiliales bacterium | reverse complement strand
ATATCAATTGACCTGGTAGCAGCAGGAGTCCTTTGTACTGGTGCTGGTTCAGGTGATATCGATCTAACAGCTGGTGGAGGAACTCCATATACAGTTGGTGATAACTATCAGTATTTGTGGAATGAAGGTAGTACTACAGAAGATCTTACAGGCGTTTCAGGTGGTACATATAATGTTACAGTTACTGACTCTCTTGGATGCCAGTCTGTAGAATCTGTGGATGTTACAGAACCAACAGGACCTCTGGCTTTAAGTTTTACAGGAACAGATGTAACTTGCTTTGGATATTCAAATGGAGCTGTTAACATGACTGTTACAGGAGGAACACCAGGATACAGTTATAACTGGTCAAATGGTGCAGTGGGAGAAGACCTAATAAATGTCACTGCCAATGCCTATGATGTAACAGTTACCGATGCCAACGGATGTACAGAAACAGGAGGATATACGGTTAATGAGCCAATTGCAGCACTAACAATATCAAATCCGGTTGTTACAGATGTATCATGTAATGGTGGTGGTGATGGTAGTATAAATATTGATGTTACAGGAGGTACAACACCTTATACATATGCATGGAACTTTGGATATAGTGTTGAGGATCCTGTTAACGTTCCGGCTGAGTCACATATTATAGTTGTTACAGATGCGAATGGTTGTGCAGTTACAGATACAATTGTTGTAGCTCAACCAACAGCAATAACTGCTATCTCTACTACATCAGATCCTTCTTGTGGTGCATCCGATGGAGAGGCTACAATTATGCCAACAGGAGGTAGTTCACCTTACACTTATTTATGGAGTGCTGCTGGTCAAACAGATGCAACAGCTACAAACCTTTCAGCATGAACACATTATGTAACCATTACAGACAATAGTGGTTGTCAACAAATCTCATCAATATATCTAAGTAACTTTGGAGCACCTGGTCTTGTGTTTGCATCAAGTACAAATGTTGATTGTAATGGAAATGCCAACGGTAGTGCAACAGTGGTTCCTACAGGAGGAACACCGGCTTCCGGAACAGAACCTTATATCTACGAGTGGAGTGATACACAAACAGATTCGATTGCTGTGGGTCTGTCAGGTGGTGTATATTCAATTACAGTAACAGATGATGTTGGTTGTATTGCAACAGGATCTATTACAATCACTGAGCCTGATGTGTTAGCAGCAACAATCACAGCAACAGATGTAGCGTGCTATGGAGAATTTTCAGGTTATGCTGATTTGGTTGTTACAGGAGGAACACCTTCTTATTCTTATACATGGAGTAATACAGGAACAACTCAGGATATTGCAGGATTACAATCAGGTACATACGATGTAACAGTAACAGACCTTAATAATTGTACTACAAGTGCAAGTGTTACTATTAATGAACCAGCAATGGCTCTTCAGGCAATGGCAATTCCAACTCCAATAACATGCTATGGTAACATTGATGGAGAAATTGATTTAACTGTTGGTGGAGGAACTTCACCTTATACCTATGCCTGGAACTATGGACAAACAGATGAAGATTTAACAGGATTGGTTGGTGGAAATTACTCAGCAACGGTAACCGATGCCAACGGTTGTACTGTAAGTGCAAATACGACTGTGTCAAGTGCAAGTCCTATTAATGTATATGCAACATCAACCGAAGTTTCCTGTTATGGCTATGCGGATGGTACAATTGATGCTAACATAAGCGGAGGTAACCTTCCATATTCTGTGAATTGGTCAAATGGCTCAACAGACGAAGATCAAACAGGTCTGATTGCAGGAATGTATTATGTTACGATATCAGACTATAACTCATGTACTCACATAGATTCTGTTGAGGTAATACAACCAGATACTTTACAGGCTACTTTCGTAGCAAAAGATGTGAAGTGTTATGGAGGTAAAGATGGAGGTATTGATCTTAGTCCTTCAGGAGGTAAGGTAACTTACTCATATATGTGGGATAATGGAACAACCACCGAGGATAGGGTAAATCTGTTCCCCGGAACCTATATTGTTACAGTAACAGATGCTGCTGGTTGTGTTATTTCGGAAACAATAACTATTGGAGAACCGGATACATCTATGTATGTGCAGAGTGCAATTATAGACAATCCATGCTTTGGTGACCAGTTAGGACAAATTAATTTGCTGGTGCAGGGCGGTACTCCAATATTACCGGATTCAACATATCAATATGCATGGAATCATGGTCAGATGAATGATTCAATTATTGATCTCGGTGCAGGATCATATACGGTAACAATAACAGATTATAATTTATGTACGCGAATAGATACCTTTATTGTTAATGAGCCAGATCAAATAGTATTATCAATGACAAATGTTGGTGCTGCTTGTGGCTTAAGTAATGGTTCAGCAACTGTGTCTCCAACAGGAGGAACAACCCCATATTCCTATAACTGGAGTAATGCTGGTACAGACCAAACTGTCATAGATCTTACTGGTAATTTATATTATTCTGTAACTGTAACGGATGCAAATGCTTGTTCACAGAATGCTGTTACTTACGTTGAAGATGAAGGTAATCCTACAGTATTCATTCAGTCTATAGTTAATGTGAACTGTAATGGAGGAAACAATGGAGAAGCGATTGCGTTTTCTGCAGGTGGAACACCTCCATATAGCTTTAGCTGGTCGTCAGGAGATTCCGGAGCTAGTATTTCTGGCCTTGAAGCCGGAGATTATGTTGTATCTGTATCAGATGCCAATGGTTGTGAGAACACCTTTGACTTTACAGTTAATGAACCAGATTCATTATATGCTTTGTTGAATGTAGTGGGTGCAGGTTGTTATGGCGATTCATCAGGAACCGCTTCCTTATACATTACTAATGAAGGTGCTGGTGTTCCATATACATACGAATGGAGTACTGGAGAAACAACTGCTCAAATTGGTAATTTGCCAGCAGGATCTTATGCTGCAACCATTACGGACGCACATGGTTGTGTTTTTGAAACATACACTACTGTTGTACCACAACCGGATGCTCCACTTTCAATAAGTTACGTTTCGACAGATCTCACATGTAATAGTTCACAGGATGGTGAAATTGATTTGACTGTAAACGGAGGTACGCCTTTTGTAAATTCATCTTACAATTACTATTGGAGTTATGGTGCATTTACTGAAGATATTGATAGTCTTATCGCTGGTAAGTATTATGTAACAGTTGCTGATAGCGTAGGTTGTTCGGTAAGAGATTCAATTGTTATTACAGAACCCGATCCTATAGATATTCAGTTTTTAACTACAGCATCAAATTGTGGTTTTGAAGATGGCGTAGCAACATTACAGAATATTACGGGAGGAACAAGTCCATACAACTGGGATTGGTCCAATAGTCAGTCTAATGATACGGTTGCAAATGCACTGGGAACAGGTATTCATTATATTACAGTAACGGATATACAAGGTTGTTTTGCAGAATTTGAAATTTATATAGGTACACAAGGAACAAATTATGTGAATATTGTACCATCTCCAATTCTTTGTAATGGTGAATTTGGAGGTGCTACAGCCAATATGCCTGACGGTATTGAGCCGTTTACATATGAGTGGACTGATAGTACAGGAGCTGTAATTCAAACCTCAGCATCAGGAACTATTGATAGTCTGTTCTCGGGAGAATATTCTGTATTTGTAATTGACAGTATTGGTTGTACAGGTGAAAACTCATTCATACTGGGTGATGAACCACCATTGTTAAGAGTGAATATAACACCTTCAAATGTAAGTTGTAATAATGATACCGATGGTAAAATCAGAATTGTTGGTATGGGCGGTACACCATTTTACGATATCAGTGTGATTGACATTAACAATGTCGTTTTATATTCAAGCTACGATGTGACAAGTGATACAGTTACAGACTTAGCACCTGGCACATATGATGTGGTAGTAATCGACGCTAATGGTTGTAGAAGAACAACCAATGCTTCTATTGGTGAACCAATGTCGATTGTTCCATATTATAACGTAACAGATGTTCTCTGCTATGATGGTAATGATGGAATTATTCAGGCAGAGCCTGAAGGAGGAAACGGAGGTTGGTCTTATAATTGGTCTGATGGTCAACAAAATCAAGCTGCAATTAATCTTTCAGCAGGTTCTTATTCTGTAACAATTACTGATATAAAAGGTTGTGATACTACAATTACGGTTAATATTACACAGCCAGACTTGATTGCTATTACAGATTCTGTTGGTAAAACGAGCTGTAGAGATCAGGTTGATGGATGGATACTAGCCAATGCAACCGGTGGTGTTGGTGGTTATACATTTAACTGGAGTGATGGCCAGAACGCTAACCTTGCAGAAAATCTGTCAATAGGAGAGTATTATTTAACTGTTACGGATGCAAATATGTGCCCAATGTATGATACGGTTGAAGTAGATTATATGCCGGGTTCATGTCTTGATATTCCAAATGCCTTCACACCAAACGGTGACCTTGAAAATGATACCTGGAATATTAAAGGAATCGATTTGTATGAACAGATTGACATGGTAATATTCAATCGATGGGGAGATAAGGTATATGAATTTAGTGGTTCAGGTTATGAATATATGTCAGATCCATGGGATGGTAAGTGTACGGTAGGATGTAATGGTACTGAATTACCTATGGGACCATTTATGTTTATTCTGGATCTGAACAATGATATTGAACCGCGTTCAGGAACCTTAACGATAATACGATAATTTGATTGATGATTTTAAACTATATATTATGAAAAAGTTAATAGTAATATCAAGTCTGTTTATATTATTTCTAAGTAATGG
Organism: Marinilabiliales bacterium; assembly: GCA_002869425.1. GTDB lineage: Bacteria > Bacteroidota > Bacteroidia > Bacteroidales > BM523 > BM523. The sequence continues at coordinate 5,115 of PKSZ01000446.1, read as the reverse complement.
TTTTGCTCAGCAGTTACCTATGTACAGTCAGTACATGTATAATGGTTTCCTACTGAATCCAGCCATTGCAGGAACAGAAGAGTTTTCTCCTCTAAGGCTTACAGCAAGACAACAATGGGCCAATATTCAGGGAGCTCCGCTTACAGTAGCTTTAAGTTACCATACATTGCTAACAGGAAATAAAATGGGGATTGGAGGTTTTATAATGAGAGACCAGTTTGGTCCTGTTGCAAGAACTGGCTTGCTGGCTGCATATTCATATCAGCTTGAAATGCCTGCAATCAACTCAAAGTTGTCTTTTGGCTTGTCTGGAATGGCTTTTCAGTATGAGTTGGATGAAAATAAGTTGAAGCTGGAGTCAAATAACGATCCGTTGATATCAGGAGCAAAGCAGACTGCCATTGTTCCGGATGCCAATTTTGGAATGTATTTGTATAGTCCCCGATATTTTGTGGGTGTGGCAGCAACCAACCTGATCGAGATGAAAATGAATCTGGGTGAATATGCAAATGCAGAGACAAAGATGGTTCGTCACTATTTTGCTACAGTAGGTTATCAATTTGTACTTTCTGATGAGGTAGAACTGGAACCTTCTGTATTGTTTAAGGCAACAGAACGATCTCCTTTTAATATTGATATTAATGCAAAGGTGATTTATAAGAAAAGTTATTGGTTGGGCATTAGCTATCGTACCGATAATGATATTGTAGCAATGATAGGTCTGAAGAAAGAACGATTTAGCCTGGGTTATGCATTTGACTATGGGTTAAATGCTATACAAGACTACACGTATGGATCACATGAGGTTATTATTGGTGTTGATTTGGGTGGTCAGGAAGTAGGATCATCATTGTTATAAGACAAAAGAACAAACTCTATAAATAGCAGGTTGCAATTTGCAGCCTGCTTTTTTATTGTGCCTTGTCGATCCCTCCTGTATAGTATTTAAAGAGGTTTGTTTCTTCAGGATCTCCATAATAAATGATATCACCTGAGCCTTTATTCTCGGCATGTAGTGTTCCTGTGCAGTATACTTCTGTTAATCCTGTAGTTTTGGCAGTTAAGTATGTATACGGATTTTGAAGTCCGATTCCATCAAAGTGAACCGTTCCAGTCATATAGACATAACATTCATCACTTTGTCCGGACACAATAACATCTCCGCCTGATTCGTGGCAGTTTAACCTGCAAATATTTGTTTTTGCTTTCATATCAATATGAGTCATTCCTCCTTTGATATCAAGTATGAATTTATTTGAAAATATCGTATCCGTATAAAGATTAATAGCACCTTCTAAATATATACCTTCAATATTATAATAGTGAAGTTCAATCTGTATTTCGCTGTCTTTATAGTTTCTACTCCATACACAACCATTGGTATTGGATAGATGCAGAGTGTTGTCCTCGATATAATAATCTACTCCACAAATAAGATTACTGCCACCGGTTATCCGAATTGAGTTTGTTGAATCTTGTTTTAATATTATGGAAAGTTTTTTTTCTGCTTTGATAAATGAAAAATCGTCTAATTGATCATAAAGTGTTACAGTTTCACCTGCCGGCATGAAACAATTATTTCTTTCAGCTTTTCGGCAACCCCATAAACCCATAATAAATACAATCACAATAATCCAAAATATCTTGGTCATAAGTCTACATATATTTTGTGTAAATAAAATTAAATATTAATTTTCAAATTGATTGCATGTTTTACTGTAAACTACACAGAGGTGGCAAGAAAGAAAAGATTATTTGGAAAAATTATATTATCTGTTTTTATCATAGGGGTAATTATAGCTGCTATTTCAGGCTATAAAGTATATAAGATGATTTATGGAAACAATGTTGCTCTTCAGGGGCATGAAATAGATTTTCTTTATATTCCCACAGGGTCAGAGATAGATGACGTTACAAAAATTTTATACAAAAAAGGATGTATCATCAACAAGGGAGATTTTGAATGGGTTGCTGAACAGAAGAATTATCAAAATCATGTTCATCCGGGAAAGTATGAGATCAAAAATGGAATGAGCAACAACGAATTGGTTGATTTGCTGCGTTCCGGTAATCAAACACCTGTGCATATTACTTTTAACAATATTAGAACTATAGATCAGTTGGCAGGAGCAGTAGCCAAAGTCATAGAAGCTGATTCAGCATCTATTAGTGATATGCTACATGATAAAACCGTTTTAAAGGAAAATGGGTTTAATGAAAATACTGTGCTGGGAATGTTTATTCCTAATACATATGAATTTTTTTGGAATACAACTGCCAAAGGATTTGTAAACCGTATGAAAAAGGAATATGATAAATTTTGGAATAAAACAAGATTAAATAAGGCAAAGCAAATAAAGCTTACGCAGAATGAAGTTGTAAGCTTGGCTTCAATTATTGAGATGGAAACAAAGAAAGACGATGAAAAGCCAAGGGTTGCAGGAGTTTATATGAACAGAATAAACAAAGGAATGAAGCTTCAGGCTGATCCTACAGTAATTTATGCCATTGGTGATTTTTCCATTCGAAGGGTATTAAAAACACATCTTGATTTCGATTCTCCGTATAATACATACAAATATTCAGGATTACCTCCAGGCCCTATCAGTATGCCTTCCATAGCATCTATTGATGCTGTACTAAACTATGAAAAACATAAATATTTGTTTTTTTGTGCCAAAGAAGATTTTTCGGGTTACCATAATTTTGCTGTTACATTACGGGAACATAATCTCAATGCAAAGAGATATCAGAAACAATTGAATAAAAGAAAAATATTGAACTAAAAACATTTTACTATGGGAGCATTTCATGCATATGACATTCGCGGTATTTATAATTCAGATTTTACAAAAGAAGATGCTTATAAAATAGGATTCTTCCTTCCATGCTTATTAAATACAAAAAAAATATTGGTGGGTAGGGATGTAAGAGAATCTTCACCTGAAATATTTGAGAATCTATGCAATGGCATAATGGATGCTGGTGCAGATGTATATGATGCAGGCTTAGCAACTACGCCAATGATATATTATTCAACAGCCAGACATGGTTTTGATGCTTCAGTGATGATTACAGCTTCACATAATCCAAAGCAGTATAATGGTTTTAAAATTAGCAAGACAAATGCATTACCGGTTGGATATGATACTGGCTTAAACGAGTTGGAAAGAATGGTGCTTAATGATGAAGTGAAACCAGCATCAAAGAAAGGAAAGATTGTTGAATACGAAGTACGTAACGAATATATTGCTTTCTTAAAAAAATACATTCCTGATATTTCAGAACTAAACATTTCTGTTGATTGCTCCAATGGAATGGGGGCACTGCTGATAAAGGAATTGCTTGGAGATCAGCCTCATTATATTTTTGATGAACTGGATGGGACATTTCCAAATCATGAGGCAAATCCTTTGGTTCAGGAGAATGTTGAGGATCTTAAAAAGCTTGTAAGAAAGAAAGGTAGTGATATTGGGATTATTTTTGACGGCGATGCCGACAGGGTAATGTTTGTGGATGAAAAGAGTAATTTCATTTCTCCGGATTTGATTATAGCGTTGATGGGGCATTATTTTCTTGAAGATCAAAAGGGAAAAGTCTTACAGGATATCAGATCTCCCAAAGCTGTAGGCGAGTACCTCGAAAAATTTGGAGGTGAAATGCATACATGGCGGGTTGGTAGAGCATATGCAGCACTTAAGCTAAGGGAAATTGATGGAATATACGGAGGAGAACTTGCCGGACATTATTATTTTAGAGATTTTTTCTATTCAGATTCAGGAATGCTTGCCAGTTTAATCGTGTTGAATGTTGTTAGTCGTTTTAAAAAACAGGGAAAAAATCTTTCAGACCTGATTGCAAATATATCAGGATATGCTAATAGCGGCGAAATCAATTTTAAAATTGAAAAAAAGAAGGAAGCAATGGATGCTGTCAGAGATTATTTTATCTCGACGGAAACACCTGCTGCTTCTTTTGATTTTGATGGTTATCGTGTTGAATTTGAAGACTGGTGGTTTAATATAAGGCCTTCAAATACAGAGCCATATCTCAGGTTCTTGGCAGAGGCTAAATCAATAGATCTATTGAATCAAAAGATTGAAATTGTGAATGAGATTATTGCAAAACATTCATAAACAGTAGTTCCTGATAAAATTTCAATTAAAAAGTTAATTCCACAAGGCAACTCTTAAAACAATTGTTCGTCTAATTATCGAAGTTAGCCAATTATGAACTTTAATGACAAGGATTTTGTTGACAGTCTCATAAAAAAATGTGTCAAAGGCGATAGAAAAAGTCAACATCTCCTGTATAAAAGTTTTTATGGCAAAATGCTGGTGGTGTGTATGCGTTACGCTTCACATCATGAAGAGGCAAAGGATCTTTTACATGATGGTTTTATTAAGGTTTTTGAGAGATTGACAAGTTTTCAGAACAAAGGATCACTTGAGGGATGGATCAGACGAATAATAATCAATAATTGTATTGACTTTATTCGAAAGAAACGCGATTATCTGATTCAATCTGATGAAAAAGGTTTTGAAAATTTAGAGGATGATAGCGATAATGATGCCGATTTTCAGGCAGAAATTAAGCTTAAAGCTGAATTGGTTATTAAGTTAATTCAAAAATTATCACCAGCATACAGAACTGTGTTTAATATGTTCGTGATTGAAAATTATTCCCATCAGGAAATAGCAGATGAATTGAATATTTCTGTGGGTGCATCAAAATCGAACCTTGCCAAAGCTAAAATGAAATTAAGAGATTTGTTTAATAGTTATAGGAATGAACTTGAAAAATAAAAATATTGAAGAAATAGTTCGGGAATCACTCGAAGGTTATGAGTTGCCCTATGATCCTGCCGATTGGGATCGTTTAGAAAATGATTTGCCATCATCAGGAAATAAAACTTCAGGAAAATGGATGAATTGGGGAATTCCTTCTTTTGTTGTTGTGGTTGCTTTAATCGGAACATGGATTCTATCTGAAAATGCAAACAATAGTACAACAGAAAGAAGTCTGTCAAGCGAAAGCAATGCAGTATCAGCCAATCAGCTTGAAAATACTATATCTGAAATTGTGCAGGAGGAAGCAAGTGTTGAACATGCAAGT
>PKSZ01000459.1 GCA_002869425.1 Marinilabiliales bacterium | reverse complement strand
TTTATTAAGATTTGTCTGTAGCCTTCTGTCCAGCTTGCCTGAAGCAATGATACGGCATTTTCCCAAATAGTAGTTCTGTTTAAAGAAATTTACAATATCTGTTTGCTTAATATTGTCGAAATCAGCAATTTCCGATTGCTGACCATACGGATGATTATGTCCAAAAAGAACATTATCAAATTTCTTTCGTGCCAACACTTTCACTTTCTCAAATTCTACGGCAAGAATTTGCTTTTTCTTCATGATATAAGTGCTTAATTCCTTTTCAGGGAAAACAGGATTAAACAATATATCTTCGACTAGATCAAGCGTTTTATCGAGATATTTATTCAATGAAAAAAGTGATACAAAAGCAAAATCTCTTTCCACATTTAGATGTAGATATGCACCATAATAATCAAGTATCTCTGCTATTTCAACAGAACTTTTCTTACTTGTTCCTTCTTGCAGCATCATGCTTGTTGTGGAAGCAACAAAAGGCTTTTTCTGGTACCACAAACCGGCTGGAAATATAAAATCCAGTTTAACAACCTCATTATTTCCACAATCAATACTATAATAAGGTATCCCATTATCTAAAACACTTTTTTTAGCCTGAATGATATCAATGGTACCTATTTCTTCTCCCTGTGGTTGTATTTTTCTATTTAAAGCCATTTCATTTCTTTTTTTCTGCAAAATATTGAAGCGTTGAAGAATTTTCATTCTTCAATAAATCCCGGGCAATGGATACAATTTCATCCTTACCTACTCTTGCATATTTATCCATTTCACGATTCAAATCCTCAGCTTCCGTTAACAATTCATTTAAAGATAAGCTCAAAGCCTTGCTCTGGCAGCTCAAATGAGAAAACAAAAAGGTTGATTCCACTTTATTCTTCACCTTCTGCAACTCATCATCACTAAAATTACCATTTCTAATTTCATCTAGTTGTTTTTCAATTGCGTCTTCTGCCTCATCCATACTTACACCTGGAATTAATTTACCTGTTGTTACAAACAATCCAGGATCATGGCTTCCCAAAATATAAGCATGTACGTCACTAAACATACCATCTCTTTTTACCAAATTCTGGTATAATCTTGAAGAATTACCATTGGATAATAAATCTGATACTAAATCTGTTGTATGGTATTGGCTGTCTCTCTTCCCACACATATGCCACACTTTATAAAATGAATCCTGAGGAACATCCCTTACTACTTCCATCCTTTGTGCTTCTTTCTGTACCGGTTCCTGTGGCAGTTTTCTTTCTTTAATATTCCGCCTTTCAATTGGGCCAAACCACTTTTCAGCCATCTTCTTTATTTCATCAACTGATACATTACCAGCAACAGTCAGTATTGCATTATTGGGTGCATAATTTTCAAAAAAGAACTTCTTAACATCGGCAAGACTTGCATTTTCAATATGCTCAATTTTTTTACCAATTGTGGGCCATTGATATGGATGCACCTTATATGCCATTTTTCTTATTAATGACCAAACATCACCATATGGTTGGTTTAAATATCTTTGCTTAAATTCTTCGATAACCACATTTCTCTGAACCTGCAGACTTTTCTCGGAAAATGCCAATGATAGCATTCTGTCAGATTCTAACCAAAAGGCTGTTTCAATGTTTTGAACAGGCAAATTGATATAATAATTGGTAATATCATTACTTGTAAATGCATTATTTTCGCCACCAACATTTTGTATGGGTTGATCAAAGGAAGGAATGTTTATCGATCCGCCAAACATTAAATGCTCGAATAAATGGGCAAATCCTGTTTTATCAGAACTTTCATCTTTAGCACCAACATTATACAGGATATTAACTGTTGCAATTGGTGTAGATGGATCATTATGGACCAAAACTCTAAGCCCATTATCCAGTATAAACCTATCAAAATTAATCATTCTTAAAATTATGAATTATTTCCTATGCTTTTCAAAAGAATACGTATGTTTTATTAACCAAAGGCTTTTTTGAAGAGTATTTCTCCACAATAGCAGATAATACTTTCTCGATTTTAAAAAAAATATATCAAAAGCCTGAAAAAAAACGATTGAAATGATAATGGCAATCATGTAAATACTATTTTTGCAGCACAATGCAAAGGACTGATCCCATCGGTAAGTTTTTAAAGTGGAGAATTAATAAAGTTCCCGACAAAACATTTATTATTATACTCAGTATCATTGTGGGTCTGGCCTCGGGCATAGCAGCCTTTGTTATCAAAAAAGCTGTATATTTTGCTCAATTGATTCTAACAAGCAGTTTTTCTGAGTCTTATGAGAATTATCTATATTTTGCATACCCGCTTATTGGAATTCTAATCGCTGTTCTATTTATAAAATTCATTGTCAGACAAAGAGTTGGACACGGTATTCCAAGTGTACTGTATGCCATTTCTAAAAACAATGGCATGATTAAAAGGCACAATACTTTTAGTTCAATTGTAACAAGTGCTTTCACTGTTGGTTTTGGTGGTAGCGTAGGACTGGAAGGCCCAACAGTAGCAACGGGAGCTGCCATAGGCTCAAATCTGGGTAAATTTTTACATTTAAATTACAAGCAAGTCATTTTAATGCTGGGATGTGCATGTGCAGGAGCAATGGCTGCTATATTTAAAGCCCCCATTGCAGCCGTTGTATTTGCCCTGGAAGTAATCATGCTGGACCTGACCATGGCATCTATCGTTCCATTATTAATTTCATCAGCTACTGCTGCACTTACAGCCTATTTCCTGATGGGACAAAATTACCTCTATACTGTTGAAATAAAAGAAACTTTCCACCTTAATGAAATACATCTCTTTATTGCTCTTGGCATTATAACGGGACTTGTATCCGTATATTTTACAAGAGTATATATGTTTATTGGAGGTATTTTTGAAAAATTCAAAACCTGGTACAAAAAACTTTTGATTGGTGGACTCGTTCTGGGTATACTTCTTTTCCTATTCCCATCCTTGTATGGTGAAGGTTACGAGACTATTAATGAGGCTCTTAGGGGTGACTTTAGTTACCTCGTAAACAACAGTATTTTTTATGATTACAAAGAAAGCTTTCTTGTTATACTGGCACTTTTTGTTGTTATTATATTAATGAAAGTAATTGCTACATCAGTAACATTTGGTGCTGGTGGAATTGGAGGTATTTTTGCACCATCACTATTCTTAGGAGCAAATACTGGTTTATTTTTCTCAACCATACTCAAGCATACCGGCGTTAATATTAACGGTAGTACTTATGCATTAGTAGGCATGGCAGGTACCATTGCAGGAATTATCCATGCACCATTAACAGCCATATTCCTTATTGCTGAAATCACGGGGGGGTACCATCTGTTTATGCCCCTGATGCTTACCTCAACAATATCGTATGCCACCATGCGTTTGTTTGAATCGAATTCTGTATATACAATACAGCTAGCAAGCAGAGGTGAATTGATGACACACGATAAAGATAAAGCCGTTCTTTCACTGATGAAAGTTAACAACTTAATTGAAACCAATTTCAAAACCATTCAACCAGACTATTCGCTAAGAGAATTGGTAGACGTAATCAGCAAATCGACTCGTAATATTTTCCCTGTTGTTGATGAATCTGATGAATATATTGGCATTGTGCTACTCGATCATATCCGGCATATTATGTTTAAGCACGAAATGTACGATGACATATTCGTACGGGATCTGTTCTATGTTCCTTCTTATACTGTACATCCCGATGATTCTATGGAAGACGTAGCCAAAAAATTCCAGGATTCAGGTAACTTCAATATCGTAGTAGTACAAGATGGTAAATACCTTGGATTTGTTTCCCGGGCAAATGTTTTCAGTTCGTACCGAAGAATGCTAAAACAATTCTCTGAAGATTAATACATAATAAGATAGCCCAACTCTTTGAGCAGCTCTCCACTATCAGTATTGGATCCAACTCCCTTAAACTTTACATCATAATCACGTAAGTACCCAATAATTTTAATCAATTTTCCTGAGCCATATCTTCTGGCTGCTGCGATATATTCATCAACCACAAATGGTGGTATTTCCAATTCAGCAGCAACTGAACGTTTATTGCTCTTATTATTTAAGCCATAAAAAAGTAATAACTTGGAAAAATAACCATACAAGGCAGCCATTGTTAAAGGCAAAGGATATGCTTTCGGATTCATTGCAAAGTGATGAATTATCCGTGTAGCCTTGGCTTTATCCTTTTTTCCCAGCGACCTGGTTAACTCAAAATTATTGTACTCCTTACTGATGCCAATATTGTGAACAATATCATCGATTGTTATTTGTTTTTGAGAATCGGGAATGGCTATCACCAGTTTTTTCAATTCATTGTCAATCTTTTCAAGATCATTTCCCAGGTATTCAGACAGCAACATACAAGTTTCAGCACCAATTGTCTTTCCATATTTACCAACCTGTTGATTTATCCAGTCGGGTAATTTATAATCGCTAATCTTTTTAGCATCGAAAAAAACACCATTCTCTTTGATGGCATCAATCAATTTCTTTTTTCGTTTATCAAAATTCTTGTACTTATGACAAATAACCAATATGGTTGATTTCAGAGGGTTTTCAGCATAATGAATAAATTCTTCATACGTTCTAATATTCTGCGCCTCTTTCACAATAACAACCTGATGATTTGCCATCATAGGAAATCGTTTGGAAAGGTTGATTACATCACTGATTTCCACATCCTTACCATACACAACTGTCTGATTAAAAGCCTTTTCACTCTCTGTTAAAACATTATTTGCAATATAATTGCAAACTGCATCAATATAATAAGGTTCATCCCCGGATAGAAAATATATGGGTTTGTAGATTTTATTTTTAAGCTCAGAAATTATCTGTTCAAATTTCACAACTCTCCCTCTTTAATTTATCGATAGACAATAGAATTTTCTCATGCGTAGCAGGAATTGAAAACTCAGGTTCAATCCTATGATCAGCAACTGCAGATACAGCGTCCTTAATAGCCAGCCATGTACTAAAAGCAAGCATAAACGGAGGTTCACCAACAGCTTTACTTCTCCTTATAGTTTTAGGCTGAGGAGCCCCTTCGAGCAAGTGAACATTAAAAATCACAGGAATATCATTTACTCCAGGAATCTTATATGTATCTGGTGAATGATTCAGTAGATTTCCTTTCTCATCATACTTCATTTCTTCATTGGTAACCCATCCTACTCCCTGTATAAAAGCACCTTCAACCTGTCCAATATCTATTTTCTTATTGATTGACCGCCCCACATCATGGATAATATCTGCACGTAAAAATTTGTACTTTCCTGTTAATACATCCAATTCCACTTCTGAGACAGCCATTCCAAAAGCAAAATAAAAAAACGGATTGCCTGTTCCACTTTCCCTGTCAAAATTTACTCCCGGTGTTTTATAAAAACCCGTTGCACTCAGACTAACCCTTTCAAAGTAAGTAAATGTGACAGCTTCAAGGAAGCTGATCTTCTGAGTTTTTGTTTTTTTATTGTAAACTGTATTGTTTTCAAATACAATATCCTTTGATGTTACTTTTGTTCCCTTTTCAGAAAATTAGGTCGCAACAACCGATGCCATTCTTTGCTTAAGTTTCTCCACAGCATTTTTCACTGCCATGCCATTCATATCGGTGCCGGATGAAGCTGCTGTTGGCGAGGAATTGGGAACTTTTGACGTATTGGTTGCTGTAACTTTAATACAGGAATAATTAACGCCCAGTTCAGATGCAGCAATTTGTGCTATTTTCGTATGCAGGCCCTGCCCCATTTCCGTACCACCATGATTAACCAAAACAGATCCATCCCTGTAGATATTCACCAATGCACCTGCCTGATTTAAAAATGATGTGGTAAAAGATATACCAAACTTTATGGGAGTTATTGCCAAACCTCTCTTTACAAATTTGTTTTTCTTATTAAAAGCATCAACCTGCTTTCTTCGTGCACGATATTCTGAAATATTTACTGTTTCATTCCATAAGCGGCTCAATCTGTTGTTTTCTACCTTTTGACCATACGGTGTAATATTGCGATCACGTGATCCATAGAAGTTAATTTTTCGTATGGAACCTGCATCTTTTCCCAGGTTTCGTGCTACCCTATCAATAATTGTCTCGATACCTGCCATTCCCTGTGGACCACCAAACCCCCTAAACGCTGTATTAGAAGGTAAATTTGTTTTCCATGCATTTCCAATAATCTTCATATTGGGAATAAAATAGTAATTATCTGCATGCATTTGAGCCCTTTCCAGTATAGACATGGTTAGATCGGTAGCATGACCACCATTACAATTTTGCTCAAAATCTACAGCGGTAATTCTTCCTTCATTTGTATAAGCTGCTTTATACTTAATAAGAAACGGGTGTCGTTTACCTGTTATTTTCTGATCGTCATCACGAAAAAGCCTAAGCTTAACGGGCCTTTTCGTCTTGGCAGCAAGCAAGGCAGCCCAGGCAGCAATATGATTTGCCTGACTTTCCTTTCCACCAAAAGCACCACCCATTCTTCTCATTTCCACCTCAACCTGCATTCTGGCAATTCCCAAAACTTCAGAAACAATGGCCTGCACTTCTGTTGGATTTTGTGTAGAGCTTAGAATTTTCAGATCACCTGCTTCACCAGGAATGGCAACTGCAACTTGTGTTTCAAGATACCAATGTTCCTGACCTCCTACTTCAAGCTCTCCTTCTATTACGTTTTCCGCTTCTTTGAATGCTTTTTCAACATCACCCCGCTCTATTTTTCTCCGGGGTTGTAATAACTCTCCTTTTTCAATTGCCTCAGGAAGCGTGATAATTGCGTCCAATTCTTTAAACTCAACCTTAATCAGCTTTTCTGCTTCAATACATTGTTCTTCCGTTTCGGCTGCAATAAGAAACATAGCCTGCCCCACACACTCAACCACTCCTTCTGCTAATACTGGTTCATCGTGAAAAATACAACCCATCTGGTTTTCAGAAGGTAAATCATCAGGACCAATAACTGCATGCACACCGTTGACCTTTCTTGCTTCTGTTAAATCATACGATACTATTTCTGCATGTGCATAAGAACTATAAAACACCCTTGCATGTAATAAGCTGGAAAAATCAATATCATCAATATATTTTGCTTCACCACTAACATGAAGCCTTGCACTTTCATGTACTATATTTGTCATTTCATTATTGTTTTTCATGAACATTATTGAAGAACTTCAGCAATAAATTTCTTGCCATAATTTTACGTGCCTCTGCTCCTGACCTCGCATCTGAGATGGGTGAGAAGTCCTGATCTATCAATTTTGCAGCATGTTCTATATTTTCTAAATTCCATTCCTTATTGAGCAGATATTTTGATGCTTTTGCAGCATTGCTTGTTTGAGCAGCCATACCTCCATAAAAGGCAGAAAACTCCTCTACAATATTTTTCTTCAGCTTAAGGGAAAAACAAGCACTTACTGTACTGATATCCAAATCTGTTCTCTTTGATATCTTATATGATTTGTATATTACTTTTTTATCGGGAACAGGAACTGAAACAAAGGCAATAATTTCATCTGACTTCATATCTATTGTTCTGTAACCTTTAATAAACTCTCTAAGCCTTACACTTCTAATGCCTTTGACACCCTGTAAATTAATAATTGCATCGTATGCCATAAGTACAGGCAATGTATCTCCAATAGGAGAAGCTGAGCCAATATTTCCACCCAAACTTGCTTTGCTTCGAATTTGTTTGCTACCAAATACATCCAACATATCAGACAAAGCAGGCAAATCATTTCGAATTTCCTGTCGGAGCATTTCAAGACTCAAACCTGCACCGATATGTATATAACCATCTTTTGTTACAATCTCTTTGATGGAGTCAATAAAAGAAAGATCAATAATTTCCGGAATATTTTCATGTTTCTTAGTAACACGAAGAGCTACATCAGTGGCACCAGAAACAAGAAGAGCCTTCTTGTTTTTTCGTCTTATAGAAATAGCTTCCTCAGCAGTCTCCGGCATCCAGTACTTATGGGTTTCCAGCAACAACTTAACAGAACCTTGTTTTTTTATTCCTTTTAAAATGCGAACTACTTTCTTCTCTGATTCCGAGAATTGATCAGGTTTTCTAAGCTTACACGCTTCTTTGGCCGCATCAATTATAGGTCGATAACCTGTACAACGACATAAATTTCCAGCCAAAGCATCCCTGATTACATCCTCATTGGGTTTTTTGTACGATTTGTAAATTGCAAAAATTGACATAACAAATCCTGGTGTACAGAACCCGCACTGAGAACCATCCATATCGACCATTGCCTTTTGAACTGGATGCAAATTCGCTGATGTTCCAAGGCCTTCTACCGTAATAACCTGCTTACCATGCACCCAGGGTAAGAAAACAAGACAACTATCAATGGCTTTATACATCAACTTACCATTGATTTCTTCTGCAACAACCACTGTACAAGCGCCACAATCGCCTTCTCCACATCCTTCCTTCACACCTTTATGATCTTTCAAACTTCGAAGATACTTTAACAAGGTAGTAGTGGGGGAATATAATTTTTCAGAAAAATCAACAGTAATCTGCTTATCATCCAGAATAAATTGTATTTCACTCATTTTTCAATTCCTTTCTATATCATTATTACTGCAAGCTGGTATTTTTCACATCAATCAATCGAGCGAGAATGCTAATAGCAATTTCCTCTGGTGTTTCTGCTGCAAATCTGATCCCAATTGGCATATCAATCGCATCAAGTTCATTTTGAGTCAATATTTTTTCTTTCAAAAACCGAGCTTTACAGCTTGCTATTTTCTTTTTACTTCCAATCATACCCAGATACAAATGAGTTTTTTTTGCCATAACTGCCAGCACATCCTCATCGCTGATATGTTTTGGTGTAAGAATGGTTACAAATGTTTTGTTGTCTGTTTCAATCTCTGTAGCCTTTTCAACATATTCGCCCAGTATTTTTTCAGCACCTTCAACACTAATTTCATTCAATGCTTCTTCCCTCATATCAACCAGTGTTATTGAAAAGCCATATTTACATGCTATCTCTGCCAATGCTTTTCCCACGTGCCCTGCTCCAAAAATTACAAGTCTTGGCTTTGGATTCTGCGGCTCCAAATAAACTTCTGCAAAACCACCACAACTCATGTTCAAGTCATCTTTCAAATCAAAACTCAACTTTTCAGGATTGGCACATCCCATTAATTTCATAGCTGCTTTTTGGGCTCTTTGTTCTATACTTCCACCTCCTATTGTTCCAACAATTTTACCATCATCAAGCACAAGCATTTTACTTCCAGCTTTTCGAGGCGTTGAACCTTTGGTCTCTGTTAAGATACAAAGAACCGAAGCACGACCAGCTAATGTTACTTCTGCCAGCTTTTTATATACATCACTCATGTTTCTAATTTTAAAGGAAAAGTACTAAAATTTCCTGATTTGGTAAAATGTATATCCCCTTATCCAGAAAGAAGTGTACTAACATAAAATTGTTGATAATCTTTACGTCTTATTGTGGTAATAGTATATACTTCGACATATTTTTGTAATAAATACAAGATCACATGAATTTCGTGAACACAGTAAAGAAAATTTTCCCGGTAATAAAAAACAAATATTTTATTGCCAGTCTTTTGTTCATGATTATACTTCTATTTTTCAGTCAAAACAACTTACTTGACAGATTTGATAACATCAGTAAGCTCAATCAGTTAAAAAAAGATAAAGCTTATTACAACAAAGCCATTGAAAATGCACAAAGAAAAATGGAAGAGTTGAAGACAAACAAAAAGAGTCTCGAGAAATTTGCAAGAGAAGAGTATCTTATGAAAAAACCGAACGAAGATATTTTTATTATTGTCAAGGAAAAAAAGGATTAGCAAACCCTGACACAAGATTTCCCCCTGTCTTTTTCACGCAAAACATTC
>PKSZ01000456.1 GCA_002869425.1 Marinilabiliales bacterium | reverse complement strand
GGCACAACACCAAACATAGCGCCGCCATCAAGCTTCAAATTATAATCATTTACTACACTTAATTTCATAATTTCAACTTTTATATATGTTTTTTCAAAAATACTTATTTATAATCAATCAGCAAATTTGTTTTATGGCATTAATCTTCGGTTGTTTCTGTATTGGTGCTTTCAGCAGTTGCTTGATTTTCATTGTTCTCATCTACTTCAAGCGTTTCATCTTCAGACACTTCTACTTTTGCAACCGCAGCAATACTATCTCCTTCTCGCAAGTTAATCAAACGAACACCTTGTGTAGCTCGCCCCATTACCCTTAATTGACTGACTGCCAAACGGATGGTTATTCCTGATTTATTGATAATCATTAGGTCTGAATCATCGTTAACAGACTTAATGGCTATAAGCCTACCGGTTTTATCTGTTACATTTATGGTCTTTACACCTTTACCTCCCCTGTTTGTAATCCTGTAATCCTGAATGCTAGACCTTTTACCATAACCATTTTCTGAAACAACCAAAACGTCTTCAGCTTCATTTTCAACAGAAATCATGCCAATTACTTCATCCTTATCTTCAAGACGTATTCCTCTTACTCCACTTCCTGTTCTTCCAATAGCCCGAACTGTACTTTCATGGAAACGAATTGCCTTGCCTTCCTTAGCCGCAATAAATATGTCATGATTCCCATTTGTAAGCCTTGCTTCGAGAAGTTGATCTCCTTCTCTGATTGTAATTGCATTTACACCATTCTGACGTGGTCTGCTATATGCTTCAAGCGTGGTTTTCTTAATAATACCCCGCTTAGTACACATGATAATATTGTTATTGTTGATATATTCTTTCTCATTTAAGGTTTTCACATTCATAAATGCCATTACCTTATCTTCAGGATCAATATTAATCAGGTTTTGTATAGCTCTTCCTTTACTGGTTCTTGTACCTTCAGGAATATCATAAACTTTTAACCAATAACATTTTCCCATTTCAGTAAATAACAACATTGTGTTGTGCATGGTTGCGACAAACAAGTGTTCCAGAAAATCTTCATCTCTGGTTGTACTTCCTTTATACCCAACACCACCCCTGTTCTGCGTTTTGAACTCTGTTAATGGAGTTCGCTTTATATAACCAAGGTGAGAAATGGTAATTACCATATCATCATCAGCATAAAAATCTTCCGGATTAAACTCTTCTGCAGACTGAACAATCTCTGTTCTTCTTTCATCTCCATATTTATTTTTAATTTCCAGAAGTTCTTCTTTGATGATTTCCATGCGCAAAGATTCATCCTCAAGGATACTTTTAAGATGATCTATCAGCTTTTTAATTTCCTCATATTCAGCACGAAGTTTTTCCTGCTCAAGACCAGTTAGCTGACGAAGTCGCATATCAACAATTGCTCTTGATTGGATATCTGACAAATTGAATCTTTCTATCAAGTTTTCCCGGGCTTCATCCGGACTTTTTGCTGCACGGATAATTTTAATTACTTCATCAATATTATCACTGGCAATGATTAATCCTTCCAGAATATGCGCTCTTTTTTCTGCCTGATCGAGTTCATACCTGGTTCTTCTTATTACAACATCATGTCTGTGTTCAACAAAATTGGAAATCAATTCTTTAACATTCAGCATCATTGGTCGTCCTTTAACAAGCGCTATGTTATTCACACTGAATGAAGACTGTAACTGAGTATACTTAAATAATTTATTTAACACAACATTTGCGGAAGCATCCCTTTTTACAAAAATTACAATCCGCATTCCCTTCCTGTCAGATTCATCATTTACATATGAAATTCCATCCAGTTTTTTCTCATTAACCAGGTCTGCAATTTTTTTGATCATCTCAGCCTTATTAACAAGGTATGGAATTTCTGTTATGATTATTTTTTCTCTTCCTGAATCAGTAAGTTCAATTTCCGTTTTAGATCGAATTACAACCCGTCCTCTTCCTGTTAGGAAAGCATCTTTTACTCCCTGGTATCCATAAATAATACCTCCAGTTGGAAAATCAGGAGCTTTAATATATTTAATTAGATCTTCTATTTCAATATCTCTATTATCTATATATTGAAAAGTAGCATCAATTACTTCAGAGAGGTTATGCGGAGGCATATTGGTTGCCATACCTACGGCAATCCCTGATGCCCCATTTACTAACAAAGTAGGTAGCTTGGTTGGCAATACTGTAGGCTCTTCCAGTGAATCATCAAAATTCAGTCTGAAATCAACAGTGTTTTTTTCAAGGTCAGCAAGAGTTTCCTCTGCAATTTTCTGCAAGCGAGCTTCTGTATAACGCATTGCTGCTGGACTGTCACCATCAACAGAGCCAAAGTTTCCCTGCCCGTCAATTAACATATACCTTAATGACCAAGGTTGAGCCATCCGAACCATGGCTTCATAGACAGAGCTGTCTCCATGTGGATGATACTTACCGAGCACCTCTCCCACAATCCTCGCTGACTTTTTATATGGTTTACCGGACGTAATACCGAGCTCACTCATGCCAAACAACACCCTTCTGTGAACAGGTTTTAATCCATCCCTTACATCAGGAAGTGCTCTTGAAACAATAACCGACATCGAATAATCGATATATGCCGATTTCATCTCCTCTTCAATATTGATCTTAATTATCTTCTCTCCTTCAGACATTTATAAACAGTATTTGAATTAATAATTTAATACTTAAATAATGTATTTTCTTTCGAAAACATGAAATACCAAGATACATATAATGAATCTTCTGAATAGCAAATGTGGCCTTAGATTTATTAACATTATCATGTTTATAATTGACACCATTTCATTATATTTGTTTAAACGAAAAATTATAATTTTTCACTTGAATTAATACAGCATTAAAAATGGACGCAAAGTTTTCGCAAAGTATAAGAGATGTTCTTACGTACAGTAGAGAAGAAGCTATTCGCTTAGGGAATGATTATATAGATAATGAGCATCTTTTTCTTGGTATTTTAAGAGAAGGTGAATCCCCTGCAGTTGATCAGCTTGTTTCTTTGGGGGTTGATCTTTCTGAAATTAAGAAAGAAATTGAGCAAAGAATAAAAAACGAAGAAGGCAGAAATATAAGTGAGAGTGAACACATTCCTCTGAAAAAGCCTGCAGAAAAGGTTCTTAAGCTTATTTACCTTGAAGCAAAATCTTTTAAAAGTCAAACCATTGATACTGTTCATTTATTACTGGCTATTCTTAAAGATGAAAGAAATATTATATCTCAAATACTTGGAGATAAGAACATTACATATAGTGTAATAAAATCAAATTACGAAGGGAATTATCCTAAGGCCAGTGCTGATTATGATGATGAAGAGGATGATGATGATAAGTCATTTCAAAGAGGTGAAAATAAACCTAAGGGAGGTTCATCCAAACCAACATCTGATACACCGGTATTGGATAATTTTGGAATTGATCTTACAAAAGCTGTTGAAGAAGGACGTTTGGATCCGATTGTGGGAAGAGAAAGAGAGATTGAACGTATCGCTCAAATTCTTTCCCGAAGAAAAAAGAACAATCCTATATTAATTGGTGAGCCTGGCGTAGGAAAAAGTGCAATAGCAGAAGGTTTGGCCATGCGAATTATTCAAAAGAAGGTTAGCAGGGTATTGTTTGGTAAAAGAATTGTTACGCTTGATCTAGCGTCAATAGTGGCAGGAACAAAGTATAGAGGTCAGTTTGAAGAACGAATGAAAGCGATCTTAAATGAATTGGCGAAAACAAATGATGTTATTCTGTTTATTGATGAAATTCATACTATTGTAGGTGCCGGAGGTGCAGCAGGATCTCTAGATGCTGCAAATATGCTAAAACCTGCACTTGCCCGAGGTGAAATACAGTGTATTGGTGCTACAACACTTGATGAATACAGGCAACATATTGAGAAAGATGGAGCTCTGGAAAGGCGCTTTCAAAAAGTTATGGTAGAGCCTACCTCCTATGATGAAACAGTTGAAATACTCAACAACATCAAAGAAAGGTATGAGGATCACCATAATGTGTTATACACTCCTGAAGCTGTTGAAGCATGCGTGAAACTTACGCAACGCTATATCAGTGACAGACACTTACCTGATAAAGCGATTGATGCGTTAGATGAAACAGGTTCAAGGGTTCATATTCATAATATACATGTACCTAAAAAAATATTGGAACTTGAAAAGAAAATTGAGCAAACAAGACAAGATAAAATTAAAGCTGTAAAAAGTCAGGATTTTGAACAGGCAGCTAGTTTTCGGGACAAAGAGAAAGAATGTTTGTCCATGATTGAAACTGAAAAACAAAAATGGGAAATTGAGCTCACCAAGCATAAAGAGGTTGTTTCTGATGAAAATGTAGCAGAAGTGGTTGCCATGATGACTGGCATTCCAATGCAAAAAATAGCGCAGGCAGAGGGATACAGATTGGTTAAAATGTATGACGAGATAAAGGATAGTGTTATTGGTCAGGCTGAAGCTATACAAAAAATAGTAAAAGCAATCCAAAGAAATCGTGCAGGCTTGAAAGATCCAAATAAGCCAATTGGTACATTTATTTTCTTAGGACCTACAGGTGTTGGAAAAACACAACTGGCTAAAGTTCTGGCAGAATACCTCTTCGATACAACAGATGCATTGGTACGCATAGATATGAGTGAATACATGGAGAAGTTTAGCGTTTCTCGACTTGTTGGAGCTCCTCCGGGATATGTTGGTTATGAAGAAGGCGGTCAGCTAACTGAAAAAGTAAGAAGAAAACCATATGCTGTTGTATTGCTTGATGAAATAGAAAAAGCACATCCGGATGTTTTCCATATCCTATTGCAAGTGTTAGATGAAGGAAGATTAACAGATAGTCTTGGCAGAAAAGTCGACTTCAGAAATACCATTATTATTATGACTTCAAATATTGGTACTCGTCAACTTTCAGATTTTGGAAAAGGTGTTGGTTTCGAGAGCAAAGGATTCAATAAAGAAAAACATGCAAACAGTGTCATTCAGAATGCACTAAAAAAATCATTCTCTCCCGAATTTCTTAACCGCGTGGATGATGTAATTATCTTCAATTCTCTTGAAAGAGAACATATACATAAGATTATTGACATAGAGCTTGCAGGATTATATCAAAGGGTTGAAGCATTGGGTTACAGAATTAAACTTTCTGCTGCAGCTAAAGATTTTGTGGGTGATCGTGGGTTTGATCCTAAATTTGGTGCAAGACCCCTGAAGAGAGCTATTCATAAATATCTTGAAGATCCTTTGGCAGAAGCTATTATTAAAGCATCTGTTAGTGAAAACGACTTAATTAAAGTTGGATACAGTAAAAAGAACGAGAAAATAACAATTGATATTGATAAAAATGCAAAAAAAACCTCTTCAAAAAATAAAAAAGAAGAGAGCAAAAATGAATCAAAATAGTTTATTCGGAAGCAATAATCTTTATAAGGAGTCTTTTATCAGAGACTCCTTTTTTATTTCATCATAAATTGCCTGATGAATATTCTGGCGTATTTTTAGTGTATTAATTTTCCAGTTTTTTACACTTGGATAAACCCTATTGGATAGAAAAACATAAACAATTCCATATTTTTTATCAACCCAGATACAAGTTCCAGTAAAACCAGTATGACCATAGCATGAAGGTCCAGCTCCTTTTGCGACTAATGCTTCAGGTCCTGCAATATCAAAACCC
The DNA here is from genome assembly GCA_002869425.1 of Marinilabiliales bacterium. Lineage (GTDB taxonomy): Bacteria > Bacteroidota > Bacteroidia > Bacteroidales > BM523 > BM523. The sequence goes on along the minus strand of PKSZ01000456.1, from coordinate 4,244 downwards.
ATCCCTCTCCCGCTTTCCGGGATTATCCTGGTAGCTTCTTCAATTAATTGTGAATTGATGTATTTTTTTCCTCCATAGTATCCATTGAATAAAAAGACATGCATCAATACACCCAGGTCGTGAGCATTGGCAAACAGTCCTGCATTTCCGGCAATGCCTCCAAGTAAAGCAGCGGATTCGTCGTGTACATATCCATGCAAGAGTTGTCTGCGAAAATATTTTTCGTCTGCTGTTGGTGTTATTTCAATAGTATCACGATACCTCAGGGGATTGTACATAATATTGTCAAGCCCTAATTCATCATATATATTTTCGCGCAAATATTTTTCAATACTATAGCCATTTGCACTATCAATAGCTATTTGAAGGATATTCATATTTACATCACTATACATAAATACAGATTTGTTGTAAACGCGTATTTGCTTTGTATCTATCCAAAAAGTATCGCAATATGCATTTTTTAAATACATATTTTCAGCAATCTTTCTTTCGCTGCTGTCTTTTATAGGATGATCCGTAAAATATTTATCAAACAGAAGTTTCAATGAATCCTTTCTGCTTAATACAGAATCAGGAAATAATGCATAAACTATTGAATCCGGATATGGCAGGATGGTATCCTGATTCCATATGATATACTTCAATATAGGCATGGCCGGAGGCAATCCCGATAAATGCGATAACACTTCCCGTACTGTTCTTTTAAAAATATTCACCTTAGGAGTTAGCTTATATATCATTGTATCATAGGCGATTATTATAGAATCTGACAAATGAATGGTATCCCTTTTTCTTAGAAGTCTACGCATGTTTTTGACTTCAGAAAGTAGCAGTGTATCTACATGAATAATAGTATCAGGGGGGATTCTAGTATATTCAATATCTGTATCTTTGAAAAACTCACCAAGCTTATCATCCAGTGACATTTTACCTTGCGAAATCATTAACATCGTAGCTGTGGTAGTTGCAGCTATTTTTGTCAAAGAAGCAATATCATAAAGGTGATTGTTTTTCACCTTTCGTTTTTTATCATAGGTATGAAAGCCATAAGACTTATTCATGATAATCTTGCCATCTAAGGCTATAAATACCTGACATCCAGGGAATGCTCCATTACTAATACCACTTAGGGCAATAGAGTCTATTTCTTTAATACAGTTCATTGACACACCTGCATCTATTGGTTCTGCATATTGCACCCTGACTTTGGGAACATTACACCCCGCTCCTGCATTAATCTTTTCAGATACCCTGAATGGCATCCTATTGTTACACTCCATGCCGCCAAATAAAATCTGTGCTGCTGTTTCCTGTCCTATTTTTCCAGCATCATTTACCTGTACAATGACTGGAAAATCCTTCGCAATTTTAAGGTTTGAATAACTACCAAAATTCACAAATACCATACTATCAGAGACTGCTAGCTGGTCTAATTTTTCCTGAATCCATTTCAATTCAATGCTTCCCAGTCCTGATAAATCAGCTACAAAAATATGAAACTGCTGATTATTATATTGTTTTCGGGCACATGCATCAATAGAAACAATTTTATAATTTGAGTAATTTTGGAACATTTCCCTGAAATAGCGAAAAGGTTTATTTCCAAGCATGATTATATTAAACTTGCTATTCTGTGATAAAAAGGGCAGCAAATCACCTGTATTCTTCACAACCACACTTGCATTTTGCTGAATCTGTCGTTCTAAAAACTTAAGTTTCCCTTCGAGTTGGGCTGCCCCCAATTTTGCTTCATGATTTTGTTCTGATAGCCATTTTCTTGTTAACAATATTTTCTGAACCTTTTGATTTAGATTATCAATTGTAAGTTTTCCGCGGGCATATAGATTTTTTAAAGAATCAATTAATACCAAAGGTTTAGAGCTGATATAAAGGTCTGTTTGGAATATACCTTCATGTACACTTCCTCCTTCAAATTCTCTAGCAATCAAGCCCTGAAACTTTAATTTCGATTTAAGATATTTTAATGACTGATTTTGAATGCCAGAATTACCATATTCCAGTATCATAGGAATTCTCTTATAAACCAAAGACCTGTATAAGTCTAAAGAGTTTGAAAAGCTAATACTATCCGGGAAAAAATCGGACTTTAATCCAGACATGCAGACCAATATCCCATTATCACCCAAATCTTGTGCTATATCAATAGTTTTGGATACGTATTGATGTGTATAATATAAATTGTCAGGTTTAAAGTTAGAAAGGTGTTTTAATCCTTCCATGCAAACAAAGTTCAAACCCATATTATAGATATATGATTTTGCCAAAGAAGTAAATAATTTATTGATTGAATCTGAAGTTTCCGTATTCACCAATAATTCTTCAGATAACTCAGGCAATTCTTGAATTACATTAGGAAATCCGGCTAAAGATTGGCAACCTATTATTTTACAAAATTGATCCCCCTGTTTTAAGTTCTTTACAAAGTTTCTAACTGTTGAGATTGAATCTGCCTGTATTATTGCTCCTGAAATTTTGTATCGGTTTATCGTATTGGTTAATAAAAGCGCATTTTCTTTTGAAATTGTATCTGTTTTATACAAAATGAGCATCCCTATTTTCTCCTCAATACTCATGTGAGAAATCAAAGAATATATTTGATTATCTTGATTCTCAAGAAAATCAATTGAAAAAATCGGTTTTATTTTTGGGGATGATTTTCGAAGGAATACATATGAAGTTCCAAGCAGAAACAACAAAAGTAAAATGATAATAATATGCCGTTTTCTTCTATTCATAAGCCATATCAAACTTACGAAATATTAAGCTGAATCAGTTTGGAGGAATACTTAATACCAGCTTATTGATCACTGATTTTTGTATGTCTGTCAAAATAGCCCTGACTAATTGAAACCAATGGCTGTGGAGAGTAATCAATAAAGTAGTATACACCACCCCATGAATGTTCAACTTTTAGATATACCCTTACATTTTCACCATCATTCATAATTACTTTAGTGATTTTTTTTCCAGGTTCATTTATCACAATTTCGGTTCTTGGATCGGGGTATAATTCCCTTAGTTTTTTTTCCTTTTGTAAACGAGCTTCTGCTTTATGAACAGTAGTATTCCTGTCTGTTTTTTCTTCTTTTTCAACTTTCTGTTCGGGAATCCTTTCGGAGCTATTTTCTGTTGGTGTATTTACTTGTTTTTCATTGTTTTCAATTTCGAGCTCTATAACAGGTGTTTCAACGCTTTTTTCCTTGATCATCAAATCATTATCATTGTTTTCATTCTCTTCAATACCCATAACTTCTTTGACAGGAATTTCATCTACCGGAGATACCTGCTCTGTTGCCTCAGCTATAACATTATCAGACAGCTGTTTATTTTCCTGAGTATTTTCTGCTTGTTGTAAAGCTTCCAGAAGAATTTCCTTTTCATGTTTTTCAAACTCTTCTCTGGCTTTGGCTATCCTTTCAGCTCTTGCAGTAGAATCCTGGATGTTTTTCTCTTGCTCAAGCTCATAAAGTTTAAGCATTTCGTCGTCTTTCATTTGCTCTATTTTATGAATAACTGCAGCTCTGAAATCCGGATTATTCATTTCGGTTATTTTACTTTCAAGCCTCGCCCTCATATCTTTTTCCGCCATCATTCTGTTGTAAGCTATTTCTTTCTTTTCTCTTTTGTTGGCATCTTCAGAAACTGGGAAATTCTTATCCAGTTCCTGATTCACATATATGGTTTTGATATCCTCTATTCTATATTTTGGTAGATTTTCATCAGGATTTACAGCCTGTGCTTCTTTATAATAAATAATAGATTCTATGAATTTACCTTCCTTAAATAATCGATTGGCATGTTTTATTGTTTGTTTGTACTTAACCTCAGTTTCTGTTTTATCCTGAGCCAAAACAGGATTCAGTAACATTAGTAAAACCACAACACCAATAAAATATCTCATAATTATAGTTTTAGGAGAATGGATAAATTTCATGCCAAAATTAATCATTTTTTAAAGTTGAACCAATAAATATTTTTTCATCACAGTCATTATATTGAAATATATGTCATATAACAGCGCAAAACATGAAACATTTCAATTATATAGACGTAATTATTAATAAAAGACAAAGCCATGAAAACAATAAATATAATTTCGTTAGTTATCGCATTCTTTATCATTCATTATTATTCATTCGGTCAACCCATTGAAGAACACCAAGTTAATCAAAGCAGATATTTTTCTGATTTTCAAAATGTTGCTATTAATGGAAATTTTG
>PKSZ01000043.1 GCA_002869425.1 Marinilabiliales bacterium | reverse complement strand
GCTGTTGAGAATAAGAGAAGCTGACCGCTTGAGTAAATCGACTTCAATTCCGCCTCGCCTCCACCTGGAAAAGCTCATTGTTGACACACAGAGGACCTGAGCCGTATAATTCGCGCTTCCACATTAATTATTAGAAAAATCTTAACAAGACCAGAAATATATAAGGAGTTTTACACAATGGCTAATACTCGTTCTGCTATTAAACAGATGCGGCAGAGCCAGAAAAACCGCTTAAGAAATCGCAGCAGGCTGTCCAGGATGAGAACGGTTATCAAACAGTTCAAATCCAAGGTTGAAGAAGGCAATTTGGATGAAGCAAAAACAATGCTGTCCAATGTTTATTCAGTCATTGACAAAACAGCCCAAAAACGCAATAACGATTTAGCTACAAGAAAAGAAATTCTTCTTGGAACCAATGAGTTTCCAAACTTCTCAGAACAGATGTTAGATAAAATTTCCTTTAAGTCAGAACAGGAAAAAGGCGAATTTTTATCCCTAAAAAGAGGTGCAGAAGAATTTGAAAAGTTGAGGTTGGTTACTGAAAAAGCAGATAAAAACCCCAAAGCATGGATGTTTACATTTGGAAACCTTGCGATGAGAAGGGCCAGATCAAATTTTGCCTGCAACTTTTTTGCATGTGCAGGTTTTGAAGTAGTTGATAACATTGGTTTTGAAAATATTTCAGAAGGGATTGAAGCTTTCAGAAAAAGCAATTCCAATATTGTTGTACTGTGTAGTTCTGATGAAGAATACGAACAATTTGCACTGGAAGTTTTTGAAGAGCTCAAAAATGAAGCAATTGTTGTTCTTGCAGGATATCCAAAAACGTTAATAGAACAACTGAATGCAAAGGGCTTTACCAATTTCATTCATGTAAAATCTAACGTATTGGAAACATTAAAACTATTTCAAAAAGAACTTGGAATAAGCTAATTGTAAAACAAACAAATTATATCGATGAAACCAGATTTCAAAAATATAGATACTAAGAAAAAGTATAATTCAACAAAACAAACTGCAAGCAAAGAAAGCTTTCTTACCCCGGAACAAATTCAACTGAAAAAAAGCTATTCCGCCGGAGACCTTGGGGAAATGGAACATCTGAATTATGCTGCAGGATTGCCTCCTTTTTTGAGAGGACCATATTCCACAATGTATGTAACCAGACCATGGACCATTAGACAATATGCTGGCTTTTCTACAGCTGAAGAATCAAATGCATTCTACAGGAGAAACCTTGCTGCAGGTCAAAAAGGTTTATCTGTTGCTTTTGACCTTGCAACACACAGGGGCTACGACAGTGATCATGAAAGAGTTGTTGGAGATGTCGGAAAAGCAGGTGTAGCAATCGACTCTATTCTGGATATGAAAATTCTTTTTGATCAGATACCTTTAAATAAAATGTCGGTATCCATGACCATGAATGGTGCAGTCTTACCGGTTCTTGCTTTTTACATTGTAGCAGGACTGGAACAAGGTGCCAAATTGGAAGAGCTCTCAGGAACCATCCAGAATGATATCCTGAAAGAATTTATGGTTAGAAATACCTACATATACCCGCCAGAATCGTCAATGCGGATTATTGCAGATATTTTCCGTTATACTTCGAAACATATGCCGAAATTTAATTCAATCAGCATTTCAGGATACCATATGCAAGAAGCCGGAGCAACCTGCGACATTGAACTGGCATATACATTGGCAGATGGACTTGAATATCTCAGAACAGGTATCAAAACGGGTCTTTCAATTGATGCATTTGCACCCCGTTTATCCTTTTTCTGGGCTTCCGGCATGAACCATTTTATGGAAATTGCCAAAATGAGAGCAGCCAGAATGATCTGGGCTAAGCTTGTTAAACAATTCGAGCCAAAGAATCCAAAATCTATGGCACTCAGGACACATACTCAAACATCGGGATGGAGTCTTACCGAACAAGATCCGTTTAACAATGTGGCAAGAACGTGTATTGAAGCAATGGGAGCAGCGCTTGGGCATACTCAGTCTTTACACACCAATGCACTGGATGAAGCAATTGCACTACCAACTGATTTTTCTGCACGTATTGCACGTAATACACAATTATACCTCCAAGAAGAAACCAATATTTGTAAATCACTTGATCCGTGGGCAGGCTCATACTACGTTGAAAAGTTAACACACGAAATTGCACACAAAGCTTGGGCACATATTCAGGAAATTGAAAAGCTGGGCGGAATGGCCAAAGCCATTGAAACCGGTTTGCCAAAAATGAGAATTGAAGAAGCAGCGGCAAGAAAACAAGCACGAATAGATAGTGGCAAAGATATTATTGTTGGTGTTAACAAGTACAAATTAGATCAGGAAGATCCCATTGACATTCTGGAGGTTGACAATACTGCTGTTCGTGAATCACAATTAAAACGCCTGGCGAAACTTAAAGCAGAAAGAAACAATGAAGAAGTTAGAATTGCCCTGGATGCAATAACAAAATGTGCTGAAACCAACGAAGGCAATTTGCTGGAACTATCAGTAGATGCGGCCAGTAAAAGAGCTACTCTTGGAGAAATCAGCGATGCTATGGAAAAAGTTTTTGGCAGGTACAAAGCGGTTATCAGGTCTATTTCCGGAGTTTACAGTTCAGAATCTTCAACCAGCAACGAATTTAAGGAAGCCTGCGCTTTATCTGATGAATTTGCTGAAAAAGAAGGAAGACGTCCAAGGATTATGATTGCAAAAATGGGACAAGATGGTCATGATCGCGGTGCTAAAGTTGTGGCTACCGGTTATGCCGATATTGGCTTTGATGTAGATATTGGTCCATTATTCCAAACACCTGCTGAAGCAGCAAAGCAAGCCGTAGAAAACGATGTTCACATACTTGGAGTTTCCAGTCTTGCAGCCGGTCACAAAACTTTGGTTCCCCAGGTAATTGAAGAGCTAAAAAAACACAACCGTGAAGATATAATGGTTATTGTTGGGGGTGTAATTCCACATCAGGATTATGAATATCTATACAATCAAGGTGTAGTGGGTATTTTTGGCCCTGGAACGTCCATTCCATTGGCTGCTATTAAAGTACTGAAAGTGTTATTGGAAAAATAATTAAGACAAGCTCAATATTCTGTATTTGTGAGCATTACGGAATCAACTACGTAAACTTACCGTTTTTTTTTGCTATTGAGCATCATATGTTTAAAAGATTTTTTTATTTTTGACATCTAAAAGAAATTTATTGTAATTAACCAAAACTTACAACTATGACAGAAGAAGTACAAAAATCAAAAGCGGGAAAAGGCGCTGGTATCGCGGGTTTAATCCTTGGTATTGTAGGACTAGTATTATGTTGGGTTCTCTGGTTAGGCCTTGTGCTTGCATTTGTTGGTCTAATTCTTGGTATCCTTAGCTTGAGTAAAGCTAACAAAGGCGGTGGTTCAAAGGGACTTGCTATTGCTGCTTTAATTATTGGTTTAGTTGGTACAGGTGCTTCAGCTTGGATGACTTACCAGTGGATGTCAGCTATTAATGCTGGTATGGAAGCAATGGAAGATTTTGACTCTGAGTGGGAAGATGCAATGCAAGATCTTGAAGGAGAACTTGATCAACTTAACGACGAGTTAGAAGATGAAGCTAACGACATGGAAGACGGAATGGAAGACGCTGAGTAATTCAGATTTCTTTACATTTCTTCAGATAAAATGCCAGACTCAATGAGTCTGGCATTTTTCTTTTATATACCTTTGGTATCAAATAAATATTGTAGCATTAATTAAAATTTTTGATGTGAAAATATCTACTTACTTTTTTCTTATTCTCATATTTGGACTCACGGGGTGCAAGAAATATGAAGATGGTCCTTGGATAAGCCTAACTTCAAAAGAAAAAAGAATTGTTGGAGAATGGACAACAAATAAAAATGAGATTGAATTGACCTGGAAGTTAAAAGAGAACAAAGATTTTATTGAAAATGCATACAAATCAGAAGAAGAATTTTATTATTCAAGAAATGGAAAATGGGATTTTGATAACAACAAGGAAATGTTATTGATAAATGCTATTTTTTCCAGAACATCTGATTTTTACTATTTTGACGAAAACGGAAATGAAATTGAATATAACGATAATGGAACGCTGCAGATAATGCAACCAGAATTTCAATACAAAATTTACAGATTGACAAAAGATGAATTATGGATTGGGAATTCTACTGAAGCCGTTTATAAATATAAAAAGAATAAAAACCACTAATAGCATATATACTTACCCTTTGGGTATGTATTTGCTTACATTACTATGATAATCCTAAATAATAATAACTCCAACATATGAAACCATACTTATTCATTATAACACTTGCTGTTGTGCTAATGTCTTGCAGTACAAAAGAATTGAAAGAAGAAATCATACAAACATATCCGGATGGCAGCAGTAAAATTATCCGTATGTATTATCAAAATGGTAATACAAAAGAATATACATCTGAATGTCACTACTACAATAATGGCCAAAAAGAAAAAGAGGGACTGCTCAAAAACAACAAAAAGAGTGGTGAATGGAAATCATGGTACCAGGATGGAACACTGTGGAGTATTGGTTCTTTTGTAGATGGAAAAAGTGAAGGAAATTTCAAGGTTTATACAAAAGATGGCAAGCTATATATTGATGAATTCTTCAAAAACGGGAAACCTGATGGAATATGGCTCTTTTATGGAAATGAAGGTGAAGTCATTAAAGAAGTAAGATACAAAGCGGGTAAACTGGTAAGCGATAAAGACAATCCGGAAAATGCTCCTTTTAAATAAGATATAATTGCTAATTCATAGTTACTCTGGTCTAAAACAATTCACTAAACCTAATCAACCATAGGTATATAAAAAATGTCTACCTTTCCATACTGTAGTCCTAACAGGCTTTTTGAAATAATTTTCACCTTAAAAGTATTATTCCCCATACGTAAATATTTGTTCTTCTCCATTAGCTCCCAGGTCGAATTCTGTGGCAAAAGCGTATCCCCGGGAAACAATATCAAAGTACCATCATCCTTGAATTTAACAATTGCATCAGATGTTTCAAGGCTTGTATTTGAGTTGTGATCAACAAAAGATTCCATTTCCCAAAATGTTCGAGTAAGAAGATACTCCTTCGAATGAAGTGTAATATTGGGTTTATTGCAAGAAACAATCAAAGCACCAAAAATAATTCCCACTAAAACAAACCTCATTTTTTCTGGTTTCTCAGTTGATAACTCGATCAAAGATAATAAATCTAAACTTTATCAGACTTTATGTAATTTGTATCTTTATTGCAATATATTAATTTTTATCTCTGAAGATGGAAAAAATTCATTTTATTGCTATAGGTGGAAGCGCGATGCATAATCTAGCCATTGCCTTACACAAAAAAGGATATATTGTAAGTGGCTCCGACGATGAAATATTTGAGCCATCAAAATCAAGATTAGAGAAATACAATCTGTTACCAAAACAACCAGGTTGGAATCCTGAAATAATTTCTACAGAAATTGATGCTATTATTCTCGGCATGCATGCAAGGGAAGATAATCCAGAATTACTAAAAGCTAAAGAACTGGGATTAAGAATTTATAGCTATCCGGAATTTCTATATGAACAATGCAAAGAAAAAAAACGAGTAGTGATTGGTGGTAGTCATGGTAAAACAACCATTACTTCAATGATAATGCATGTGCTGTTGCACGCCAAAAATAACTTTGACTATATGGTTGGAGCCCAACTTAAAGGATTCGAAACCATGGTTAAGCTTACCAAAGAAGCACCAATTTCAGTTTTTGAAGGTGATGAATATTTATCATCTCCCATTGATAAGAGACCTAAGTTTCACCTCTATTATCCAAATATTGCCTTAATCAGTGGAGTTGCATGGGATCATATCAATGTATTTCCAAGTTTTGATATTTACAAAGAACAATTCGCGATTTTTATAGATAAAATACAAAAAGACGGCACACTTATCTATTGTGATGAAGACCCCGTTCTAAAAGAAATTGCAGAAAAGCATCCGACATCCTGCAAAAAAATACCCTATACAACTCACAAGCATACAATTGAAAACAATACAACATATTTAGTGTATAATGATCAAAAAATACCCATTCAGGTTTTTGGGAATCATAACCTTCAAAATATCAGTGGAGCATTTTACGTATGTAAAGAACTGGGAATAAATGAACAGACATTTTACGAAGCCATATCCAGTTTTTCAGGTGCATCAAAACGCCTTCAATTACTGGCTAAAAATGAAAATACTTCTGTCTTCCTCGACTTTGCCCATTCACCATCAAAACTAAAAGCCACTACATCGGCTGTAAAAGAACAATTCAAAAACAGGAAACTGGTTGCTTGCATGGAATTGCATACATTCAGCTCATTAAATGCCGACTTTCTGGATGAATACAAAGACTCTATGAATAAGGCAGATACGGCAATTGTTTATTTCAATCCTGCGGTAATTAAGCATAAAAGACTAAAGGAAATAAAGATATCCGATGTACAGTCCGCTTTTGGAAGAACAGATTTAAAGGTTTATACAAATGCTGAAGAATTGCTGCGATTTCTAAAAGAGCAAGACTTCCGTAATAAAAACTTATTATTGATGACATCCGGAAACTTCTCAGGAATTGATTATAAAAAATTTTCAGAAAATCTTGTAAAATAAATCTTTATGGAAAAGAAAATTAAAACAATTAAAAGTTTCACATCATATCATGATAGTCCGGAAGAAAATTATTTGAACTCATTTATTGAATATGACCAGGCAGGAAATGTAATTAAAACTGAAGCTTATTCAGGTTCGAATGAGTTGGAAAGCAAGACAGAAACAAAATATAACGAGGAAGGAAAAATAATATCGGAAATTAATTACATGAGCCTTGATGAAGTTTCTGAAGAGTTAATTTATGAAAGAAATGCAGAGGGAAATATAAGTAAGATCACAGTTAAGTATGCCGATGGCAGTTATAGTATAAAAACATATACCCGGACAGATAATGATAAATCCGTACAAATTGAAATAACTGACGATGAAGGCGAATTTGAAGGACGAGAATTCTTCAAACTAAATGATAAAGGCGAAATCCTTGAAAAAAAGATCATTGACTATAATGAATCCATAGAAGAATATCAGGTAAATGAGTTCAATGATTTTGGCAAAATCGCTAAACAAACCGAATACTCTGATGATGGCCTTGAGTTTGAGACCATATTCAAATATAATGATAACCAACAATTGGTTTCAAGAATTAAGATAAACAGGAACAAGGAACTGGTTGAAAAAATCAATCTAAAATACGACGATAAAGGAAATGTCACAGAACAACTATTTAATGATAGCTATTTAATTAAGCTGGATTACAATGAACAGGGAGAAGTTATCAGGGAAGAAAGAATAAACAGTCAGGGACTTACTGAAAACCTAACTGAAAGTATTTTTAACGAAGATAATTTACTCCAGGAAGAGGTTAACGGAATATTTCGGGTTGTTTACAAGTACGAATTCTTCGATTAGCCAAAATAATTCTATAGCAAAGTTATTTTTTCATAAATTTGATTATCAAGCTTCTGCAAAATAAGCTTAAGCATATTACTATATTAATTTCAAAACGGGCTATTATGAAATTTCTCTCTTCCTTTTTCCTATTATTTTTTCTTATTGTATGTGGTGCATCTGCTCAAACAGGTCTGCTAAACTGGGAGAGATCCTTTGGAGGATCAAGTCATGAGGGTGGCAGCAAAATTCTTCAAACAAGTGACTATGGTTATATTATTGCCGGTTATACCTGGTCAGATGATGGTGATGTTCACAATCTTCATGGATGGACATACCCGGATGGATGGATTGTAAGGCTTGACATGAATGGTGATACACTTTGGACAAAAACTCTGGGAGGGGGTTATGCAGAATATGCAAATGATATAATAATTACAGACAATGGCGATTACATCATTGTTCTGCAAGCTGAGTCAACAAATGGAGACATAACAAATAATATTGGAAGCCATGACTACTGGATAGTAAGAATGGATGATAACGGAAATATTATCTGGCAAAAAAATTATGGAGGAACAGAGGAGGACAAAGCCATGTGTATTACCAAAACATATGATGGCAACTACGCAATTGCGGGTCACAGCATGTCATCAGATGGAGACGTAAGCACACACAATGGTACCTCATCATACAGTGATATCTGGCTCATTAAAATTGATGAGGACGGCAATCTTCTCTGGGAACAAAGTATAGGAAGCACACAGTCTGAATATGCCAATGCTATCAAAGAAACAGAAGATAAAGGCTTCCTGATTTGCGGTCATTCCTGGTCTGATGAAACAGGATTTTTTACCACCAACGGATTAAACGATGTTTATGTTGCAAAAACGGATAGTCTGGGTAATTTTCAGTGGGTTGCAAACTATGGTGGATCTATGTGGGATTATGCTTATAGTATGGACATTTCATCCAATGGAGATATTTATGTTGCCGGATTAACCAGTTCTGATGATGGCGATGTCAGCAATCTATACGGAGGATATGACCTTTGGTTGCTCAAACTGGATGCCAATGGCAATCTTTTATGGGAAAAATCACTGGGAGGTACTTCTGATGACGGTGCATACAGTATACTTGATGCTCCTGGTTCCGGATGTATTGTGGTAGGCTATACGGCTTCGAACGATTTTGATGTTGCATTAAATCAGGGAGAAGAAGACTGTTGGGTAGTTAAAGTTAATGATAGTGGAATTATAGAATGGGAAAGAACCCTTGGAGGCTCAGCCATTGACAACGCTTATGATATAACCCAACTATCTGATGGCTCTTTTGCCATTACCGGAGCAAGCCTTTCGAGTGACGGTGATGTAACGGAAAACAAGGGTGAATCGGATTTATGGATTGCAAACCTAAACTGCCTTCCATTATCAACACCTGAAATATGCATGGTATCAGTAGATCCAATTACAGGTAGTAACTTTATAACATGGGAAGCTGTTCCTAATTCAGGAATTGAAACTTATTATGTTTACAAAGAAAGTATTATTGCTGATCAATACAACGTAATAGGTGCAGTTGGTGCCGATGAACCTACTGAATTTATTGATATTGCCTCCAATCCATTAGTTGAGCCCAATAGGTATAAAATTGGTGCCATTGATAGTTGTGGAACCATGTCAGATCTTAGTCTGTATCACAGAACCATTTATCTCGCTGTTAGTCCGGCAGGAGCTCAGGGAGGATACAATCTTGAATGGACTCATTACGAACAGGAGGACGGAACAATAGCCTTTAATTCAGGCACTTATTACATTTTTAGAGGAACAAGTCCTGGCAATATGAGTCTCTATCATTCAACATCCAGTAATAACACTGTATGGACAGATCTGGACGATAGCCAATTGTTCTTTTACAAAGTAGCAGCATACAATCCGGATTCATGTTTCGTTTCCAATAATTCCAAAACTACAGGAGGTCCTTACAGCTATTCAATGTCGAATCTTGATGACAACGGAATTGTAGATATTAAACAAATCAAAGAACTAAATTTTAATATTTATCCAAACCCCACAAAAGACTTCATCAACATCGAATATTACCTTAAAGAAAAATCAGAGATTCAATATAATCTATATGATTATTCTGGCAACCTGGTTTTACGTTCTACAAAAAATATCACTAAGTACCCAGGCAATCAAACAGAAAAAATCATTTTAGACAAAAATCTTTCATCTGGCACCTATACTTTAGAGTTTATTCATAACAATTCCAGAATTTTTGAAAAAATTGTGGTTAAATAAATACTGCAATACATCTGCAAGAGTAGCACGGTCAACAACTGTGGTATATTACAAATAAATGCTAACTTTGTTCGTATGAGGATTTCTGCATCCATATATGCGAACCGTGAAAGCAATCTTGAAGAGCTAATTAAAGCTTTTGAAGATCATT
>PKSZ01000548.1:1780-3014 GCA_002869425.1 Marinilabiliales bacterium | reverse complement strand
TTTATACTGCCTGTATCGGTATATTTTATTGCATTTTTAATAAGATTTGATATGATTGAGTTTACCTTAGTTTTATCTGTAATCAGTATGGATTTATTTTTAGGTATCTTATTAATGAGTTCCATTTTTAAACCTTTTCGATTTGCTTCTTCCTTAAAGAAATCATACAGTGATTTTATCTTTTTATTGATGTCAACGATTTCCTTTGTCACTTCAATTTGACCAGCATCAATTTTAGAAATATCAATAATGTCATTTACGGTATCCAATAAGCGATCGCCACTTTTTTTGATAATGTCAATGAATTTTGTAACCGTTTCCTTCATCTGAGCTTCAGACAAAACGGGAGTTGCAATGAAAACGGTTTCGTACTGATTTAACATAGTTTCTAAATTTTTAATGGTTAATCGGGCGGCAAAAATATGAATTATTTACTAAGCTTCAAAACCTTAACATGTCTTTTATGCAGATTATTTCGTATTTATAAGTACGGGCGTAATTTTTAATTCTTTTACGGAACCATAATTATCAATAGAAATAGCCAATCAATGTGTTTGTAAAGATCAGAAAATGAGTGTGATAAATATAGTTTTCAACAAATTAATATGAGACCAATTCTTTTCTTTATCTTTGTATTAGCTATATTAATTCTGAGAAATATTTTTTATGGATAATTTTATTGTATCGGCCAGAAAATATCGGCCAGCTACTTTTAAAAGCGTTGTTGGGCAAAAATCCATAACTTCAACACTGAAGAATTCGATTAAAAGTAATCATCTGGCTCAGGCTTATTTGTTTTGTGGCCCCAGGGGAGTGGGGAAAACTACTTGTGCAAGAATTTTTGCAAAAGCAATAAATTGTACAAATCTTACTTCTGAAGTAGAAGCTTGTGACCAGTGTGAATCCTGTAAGTCATTCAATCAGTCTTCTTCATATAATATTCATGAGTTGGATGCAGCATCTAATAACTCGGTTGATGATATTCGAATGCTTATTGATAAGGTTAGGATACCGCCTCAGGTTGGAAAATATAGCATATATATTATTGACGAGGTGCATATGTTGTCTGCACAAGCTTTCAATGCTTTTCTCAAGACACTGGAAGAACCACCTGCCCATGCAATTTTTATATTGGCAACAACTGAGCGTCACAAAATTATACCTACTATATTATCGCGTTGTCAGATTTTTAATTTCAACAGGATTAAGGTTGAAGATATTGTTGATTATCTGA
>PKSZ01000548.1:0-1775 GCA_002869425.1 Marinilabiliales bacterium | reverse complement strand
GGATAATGAAAAGGTTACCATTGATGAGAATGGATTGAATGTAATTGCACAAAAAGCAGATGGTGCAATGCGGGATGCTTTATCTATTTTTGATCAGATCGTAAGTTTTGCAGGTAATGAGATATCGTATGAGGCAGTAATTGGCAATTTAAATGTTCTGGATTATGATTATTATTTCAAGCTTACGGATTGCTTTTTAAATGGAAATGTGCATGAAGCATTGCTGATTTATAATGATATTATCGAACTGGGGTTTGATTCACATAACCTGATTACAAGTTTGTCGGGACATTTCCGTGATTTGCTTGTATGTAAGGAATCTTCAACGATTGAACTTCTTGAAGTAGGTGCATCAATAAGAGAGAATTATGTAAAGCAAGCTCAGCAATGTAGTCCGGGGTTTATTTTTAAAGCTTTGAAAATAGCCAGCGATTGTGATAATTCATATAAGTCAAGTTTAAATAAAAGACTACATATCGAAATTGCATTAATGAAGCTTTGTAATATTCAAAATGATTCATTCAGCAAAACGGAAAAGGCTGTAGAAATAAAAAATCCCGAAAAAAAGGATGATGCGATAAAACAACGTAGACATGAGGCAGTACCCAAAAAGGAAGAGCTAAAACCTGAAATAAAGGAAGAGGTTCAGAAAGAAGAGCCGAAAAAGTACTTCAGGAAAAAATAAGTGAACCTGAGAGGAAGGAAAAAGCGAAAAAAAAGAGGGTTATACCATCCACTCCTTCAATTAGTATTATAGATAAAGATCTACGTCCAGAAGAAAAAGCAGAAACCAAAGAAGAAATTAAAAGTCCTGATATTGGAGAGGATGAACTAACAGAGGAAAATGTTAAGGATTCCTGGAAGAAGTATGCGGAGAGCGTAAAAGAAAAAACCAGAGTATACAATACTTTAATTAGTCAGGAACCGAAGTTGGTCGATTCAGCACGTCTGCTTTTTTTGGTAAATACAGAGTCACAAAAGGAATCTTTGAAGGAAATTAATAATCAGTTAGAGAATTTCCTGAAAAAAGATTTGAACAATAAGCATCTGGTAATAAATATTGAGGTTAGTGAAGCAAAGCAGGATAAGAAAAAGCTATATACAGATAGCGATAAGCTTCAGTATTTAAAGGATCAAAATCCAAATGTGAGTGCATTACAAAAGCAATTTAATCTTGATTTTGGTAAAGTATAGCCGGACCTAGAATTTTAAAATCATTTTAACGTTCAGTCTTCTTGATGTGAGGTAGTTAGGTACAGCGAGCTGTCTTTCTGTAATATCTGTTATCCAGAGATATGAAATTGTATTTTGTATGTCAAGAAGGTTAAAAACTTCAAGTCCTAACCAAAGGCTCTTGAACATCTTTAAAGGATTATTTTCACCGAGTTTATTCAGATCTGATATTATTTCTTTGGAAAAGCCTAAATCTACTCTTCTGTAATCGGGCATTCTGAATGCTGTTCTGAGGTGTTTGTGTTGAGGAGGCCCAAAGGGTAATCCACTACCATACATTAAGCTTAGGTGAGCTTTCCATGAAGGATGATTGGGGATATAGTCCTGGAAAAACAATCCAAAGGTCACCAGTTGGTCAGAAGGTCTTGGAACATATCCTTGTTCTACCAACTCACCATCTGAATTGTAATAATCATCATCTTCCAGATCTTCCTGTGTTCTCATAATAGATAAACTAGCCCAGCTATCTACTCCTTTTACAAATTCTCCGTTGATTTTCATATCCAGACCAACCGCATATCCACTAGCTGAATTTTCACCAT
>PKSZ01000599.1 GCA_002869425.1 Marinilabiliales bacterium | reverse complement strand
GGAGTTAAACTAATATTAAAACCTCCATAACCATAGAGAAGTGTTGGATTGTCTCCGTTGAGCTCAATTCCCTTCTTATAACAGATGAACATGGGTATTTCTGTTCCATCTTTGCTTTTATAAAATACTTGTTTTGTTTCATATTGCGACAAATCAATATCGATTGATGGTTCGAATATTTTCTCAGACTGATTGGTTTCAATATCATATCTATACACACATGAAGGAATGGTAAAAGAAGAAAAAGAGTAAAACACCTCTGATTCATCTGTTTTACCAGAGACAGAACCCAAAGATCCGATTCCAGGTAATTCTACATCATATAACTTTTTCCCATCAAGATCAAAAACACTTGCGACACTATGCGCATCCTTCATATAACTAACAAATAATTTTCCACCCATTACTCCACAAGAGCCCAAAACATTCTCATTCTGAGGAATTACATCTTCCCATTCAGGTTTTGTAATATCATCGAGGTTCAACTTTACAAGCTTGTAGCGAGGTGCATCAAGATTGGTTTTGATATAAAAATCAGTGCCAATATTTCCAATCACACTAAATTCATGCGTAAATTCTTCTACAACAGTATATAATTCGCTATCAATCCCTTTATCAAGTTCTTTAAACAAAAGTGCATTTCCATGTGTAGTTCCAGATTCATATATAACAAGGTATTTTTCATCCTCAGTTACCATTGAATAATATGTACGCAATGGCACATCCGGATTCTCAAATACCAGTTTATCCTCACTTTGAGAATCTCCAATTACATGATAATAAATTTTATGGTATTCATTTTTATTGGATAGTTCTTTGCCCTCAACCGGCTTATCATATCTTGAATAAAAGAAACCATCCTTAAACCATGCGATGGATGAGAATTTCACCCATTCGATATGGTCAGAAAGAAGTTCTCCTGTCTCCACATCTTTCACAAAAATTTCATTCCAGTCTGATCCACCTCTGGCAATTGAATATGCCATTTTCTTACCATCTGTACTAAATCCCATTCCTGCCAGAGATACGGTACCATCATCAGAAAGTTTATTGGGATCGATAAATACTTTTGCTTCTCCATTCAGACTATCTTTTACATAAAGAATGCTTTGATTTTGCAAACCATCGTTTCTGTAATAAAAATACTTTCCACCTCGTTTGAATGGTGCTGATTCCTTTTCAAAATCCCATAACTCAGTAAGTCTGGCTTTTATACTATCTCTAAACGGTATTTTCTCAAGATATCCAAAGGTCAGCTCATTTTGCTTTTTAACCCAGTCTGCAACTTCTTTGGTTGTATCATTTTCCATCCACCTGTACGGATCCGGAACTTCAACACCAAAATACTTATCTACAGTATCTACCTTATGTGCTACGGGATAATTCAGTTTTTCCTGAGTTTTACTTTCTTTTTTCATCTCTGTTTGCGTACATGAATAAAAAACTACAGTTGCTACAAGCAAGCTGACTTGAATAACTTTTCTCATGGTCTAATTATTTATTATTTTGAGTAAATATAGGAAAAAGGCTTCTAAGTTTTAGAGCAGTTTTTCCTGTTTTTTAAGACTATTATCGCGGGAATTGCCATATATCCTTCCTACACCAAGGCCTACTGCCCATCCTACAAGCAATAAGGCCGGGATGTTCCATCCCATTGGAAAGGCCAGGACACCACCAAGAATTGTTCCCGCTAACATTCCAATTAATGAAAAAAAGGAAGTAAAATATTTTTGAGGCCGAATACCATGGTCTTTTTTCAGATGATTAAAAATACTTTCCATTTCCCTTTCCATTTCACGTTTTGATGAAATCCCTCCGTTAATCATATCTGAAAGTTTTGTACTTAAATCCATTGATCGTTTTTTCAATGATTCGCACTCTTTGCAATTTTCTGAATACAAATCAATTCTCTTACTCATCAAAAGAAATCGATCGATCAAATAAAAAGTAAAATCTTTTTTATGAATATTCTCCTTTTGTTAAAGAACATTTTCTTCTAATTGCCTGTACCATTCAGAATTCATACTATTATTATACTAAAGGGTTCTCTTTTTATATGTATACCAGGTATTCGTTATGTGTTTTTTTCTATATTTGACAAAGAGAGGATTTTTTTAGATAAAAAACAATGATAAACTACTAAACCATGAGAAAATTTACATTAATTGTTTCATTACTGATAGCATCAGTTTCGATTAATTGCTGGGCAGGTAACCCCAAAATTAAACTTACTAGCAATGAGTCTAAAATTGAAGTGCTACAAAAAAGTGAAACAGGATTTACAATTCAGACAAGCATAAAAGAACTGAGCTATTTTAAAGTAAAAACTCCGGAGGGAAGTTTTATTAAGCTTGTTGCTTCGGATTTTACAAAAGGTCTTAATATAGGTAATCCAGATTTGCCATCCTTAAGAAAACTTTGCGAAATACCGCAGGGAGCAAACATTAGCGTACAAGTTGTTAGTTATGATGAAGAATTGATTGACTTGAATGAAATGGGAATTGATTTTCCTGTTATTCCGGCGCAGCCATCCATAAGCAAAAGTGAAGATGCTGAAAGTGTACCTTTCTATTATAATGCGTCGAGCTATGAACTGGATGAATTTGCAGGAAATGAAACAGTAATCTGTGAAGAAACTGGCACTATGCGTGGTGTTAAAGTGGGAAGGATAACCATTTCACCATTTTCCTATAACCCGGTAACAAACCAGTTAAAAGTAAAAAACAACCTTGTGGTTGAAGTACGGTTTAAAAATGCTGATGTAGCAAAAACAAGACAGCTGATAAAAAAATTATATTCACCCTATTTTGATGCTGCCTTCTCTAAATTTCTTAACTACGGAGCATACCACACAAAAGATGTAATTACAACCTATCCGGTAAAATATGTAATTGTGTCTGATCCTATGTTTGAAACAACACTACAACCATTTATTCAATGGAAAACACAAAAAGGATTTAATGTCATTGAAGCATACACAGATGATGCACAGGTTGGAAACACACTAAGCTCAATTCATGATTATCTGCAAGGATTATATACAGCTGGAACAACAGAGGATCCTCCTCCTACATACGTTTTGTTTGTTGGTGATGTTGCCCAAATTCCTGCGTATGATGGAAATACAGGCTCACATGTTTCAGACATGTACTACTGCGAATTCGATGGTGGTGGAGATTATTATCCGGAAATTTATTATGGACGCTTTTCTGCAGAAACAACTGCTGAATTACAAGTTATCATAGACAAAACCCTTCAGTACGAATTATATACAATGCCAGATCCTTCGTACTTAGACCACACAGTATTGGTAGCAGGAGTAGATGGTTCTATGGCTCCTACATACGGAAATGGTCAAATTGGCTATGCCTCAGAAAACTATTTTAATGCGGCACATGATTATACGGCACATGTTTATTTATATGGCTCAGGTACTCCTATAACATCAGATGATGCAGGAGCAGCAGATGCTATACACCAGGATGTAAGCAACGGTGCAGGTTTTGTAAATTATACTGCACACTGTGACTGGGATGGATGGTCAGATCCAAGTTTCAACCTTACAGATATTCCAAATCTTACAAATACAGATATGTATTGTGTTATGATTGGAAACTGCTGTCTTTCCAATAAATTTGATGAAAACGATTGTTTTGGTGAAACCATGCTTAAAACAGCAAACAAAGGTGCAGTTGGATATATTGGGGGATCAAACAGTACACTTTGGGATGAAGATTTCTATTGGAGCGTTGGTGCTACAACAGTTTCTTCAACACCCTCTTACGATAGTCACCTGGGGGCATACGACTGTGCATGGCATGAAAATGGAGAAGCTGAAGAAGATTGGTTTATCACCAATGCTCAGATACTATTTGCAGGAAACCTTGCTGTAACAGAAGCTGCTACTAGCAACGTACAGTACTACTGGGAAATCTATCATTTAATGGGCGATCCTTCATTGATGACATATTTTACTGTCCCATCTGAACTTTCTGCAACATATATGGATCCAATTCCAGTAGGAACTTCAACATTAGATGTAACTACAGAGCCGGGCGCTTATGTTGCAATATCGCAAAATTACGTACTTCTGGATGCAAAAATAGCGGATGCCAGCGGTGTTGCAAGCCTTGAGTTTGATCCATTCGTCGGACCGGGATCTGCAGATGTTGTAGCAACCATGCAAAACAGATCTCCATATATTGGAACCGTAGATATTGTTAGTGCAAATACTCAAAATGATGCACAACTTTCCAACATTATCATCCCCGAGTCGAACCATAGTATTTTGTATCCTGATGTTGTACCAACAGTTGTAATCAGGAATCTGGGAATGACAGATCTTACTGAAGTTGAAGTAGGTTATGAAATTGATGGAGGAACCATTGTTTCTGAATCATGGACCGGAACACTTGCTCAATACGAAACCGACACCGTTTATTTTGCACAAATAACGCTAACATCAGGTAGCCATACGGTAACTGCTTTTACATCATGGCCAAATGGGGTTGAAGATGAATTCCATCCGGGAGATACCATTTCTAAGGTATATACAGTTACTGCTGGAGATGCAGAACTAACCAGCATCTCAGGCTTTGAAGAGGTATACTGCGATGTACAATCTGTAACGCCAGTAGTTACAATTACCAATAAGGGTGATTTTGAAATTACAAGTCTTGATGTTTCTTATCAAATTGATGGTGGTTCCACTGTTACAGAAAACTGGTCTGGAAACTTGCAACCCAATGCAAGCGAACAGGTTTCATTCCCAACAACAACACTTACACCAGGATCACATACACTTAATGCTTTCACAAACAATCCAAACGGCGGAATGGATGAAAATACAGGTAATGATGAAGAATCTATTGCATATGTTGTTTATGAAAATGCACAAATCATTGAACTGTCACTTACAACTGATGATTATGGTAGCGAAACTACCTGGGACTTTGTAGATGATGCAACTTCCAATGTTCTTTATTCAGGAGGCCCCTATTCAGATTGGAGCTCACAGACTTTTACCGAAACTTTCTGTCTGGGTGAGGGTTGTTATACTTTTACTATATATGACTCATATGGTGACGGACTGGATGGATATCAAAATGATGGATCTTACTCTGTTACTAATACTACAAGCTCAGAACTAATGGGTTCAGGTGGTGGAAACTTTGGAAGCTCAGAATCTGTGAATTTCTGTATTGTCATTTCTGATATTGATAATTATGAAATGAATCTTACCATATATCCTAACCCAGCTAAAGATATCCTGAACATCCAGGCATCAAATGAAATTAAGTCTGTTACATTTACAGATATGCTGGGAAATATAGTATTGACTGAATCTGTTTCAAGTTTCAACACAAGTATCTCAACCGAAATTTTGAGTTCTGGTGTTTACTTCGTAACAATTGAAGGAGAAAACTCTTCAGTTACGCAGAAAATCATCATTACAGATTAAGCATTATTTAAATGAAATTAAACAGTAATGGGAGCCTTGAGCTCCCATTACTGTTTATACTGTTTTGAAAACTCCCACATAAGTATTCCTGCACTCACAGATACATTAAAAGAATGTTTGGTGCCATATTGAGGTATTTCAATAGCCAAATCACATAAGTCGATAACCTGTTGGCTTACTCCTTTTACCTCATGACCAAATATCAGAGCATACTTATTCTCTTGTGAGATAACAAACTTATCAAGATATATACTATCATCACATTGCTCTATAGCTGCTAATACATACCCGTCCTTTTTTAATCCTGCAACTGCATATTCTGTTTTATCACAATACTCCCACTCTACCGAGTCTGTGGCTCCGAGTGCCGTTTTATGAATATCTTTATGAGGTGGAGTGGCCGTAAGCCCGCACAAAATTATTCTTTCTACTCTAAATCCATCAGCCGTTCTAAAAAACGATCCAATATTATTCAGACTTCGAATATTATCTAGTACAATAACAATAGGCAATTTATCCCTTTGTTTATACTCCTCAATTCCAATTCTTTCGAGTTCATGCAGCTTTAATTTCTTCATAATTCAGGAAATACAGTATAGCACGTAAAATTAATGATTTGATTGGTTAGCTATTTAAAAAAAGCTAATTTAGTGAGAAAATTAAAATACTCATACGATGAATCTACACGAATATCAGGGAAAATCTATATTGAAAGATTTTGGTGTTGCTGTTCCACTGGGTTTTGTGGTTGACACACCTGAAGACGCTGTTAAAGTAGCAAAAGAAATACAGGAGAAAACAAATAGTGAAAGTTGGGCAGTAAAAGCTCAAATTCATGCAGGAGGAAGAGGTAAAGGTGGAGGTGTAAAAATAGCCAAAAACCTTGATGAAGTTAAACTTTATGCCGAGCAAATCATTGGAATGAATCTAATTACGCACCAAACAGGTCCGGAAGGTAAGAAAGTTAACAAAATACTAATTGAACAAAGTATTTTTTATCCTGGTGAAAGCGAAGTAGAAGAATTTTATATGAGTATTCTTTTGAATCGGGCCACAGGTAAAAATATTATTATGTATTCCCCGGAAGGAGGAATGGATATTGAAGCTGTAGCAGAAAAAACACCACAACTCATATTCAAGGAAGAAATTAAGCCTGAATATGGGGTACAGGATTTTCAGGCCAGGAAAATTGCCTTCAACCTTGGCTTATCAGGTGCAGCATTCAAAGACATGATTAAATTTGTAAAAGGCTTGTACAACGCATATGTAAAAAGCGATGCCTCTTTATTTGAAATAAATCCTGTATTCAAAACATCCGACAACAAAATTCTCGCTGCAGATTCAAAAGTATCACTGGATGACAATGCATTGTTCAGGCATAAAGCTTATGCCGAAATGCGTGATGTATCTGAAGAAGACCCTGCAGAAGTTGAAGCAAGCAAACATAACCTTAACTTCATTAAACTTGATGGAAATGTTGGTTGTATGGTTAATGGAGCCGGTTTGGCTATGGCAACCATGGACATTATCAAATTGTCTGGTGGCGACCCGGCAAACTTTTTGGATGTTGGAGGAGGCGCAAACCCACAAACAGTAGAGGCCGGATTTAGAATCATACTTAAAGATCAGAATGTTAAAGCAATTTTGATCAATATTTTTGGAGGTATTGTTCGCTGCGATAGAGTTGCTCACGGAGTTGTTGAAGCATACAAACAAGTTGGAGACATTTCTGTTCCTGATATTGTAAGACTACAAGGAACGAATGCAAATTAAGGCAAAGAAATAATAGATAATTCAGGTCTAAAAGTATACTCTGCAATAACTCTAAAGGATGCAGCCGAAAAAGTTAAAAGTTTGGTCTAATCAGCATTATACAAATAGAAAGAGGCTGGAATTCCAGCCTTTTTTCTTACCTGACAATGCCATTTTTAGTTCTCTACAATATCTGACTCCGTTTGAATCTTGTAAACATCCTTAAATGATCCATCCTGTGCAGATACGTAAAGCAGGTAAATACCGGCATTATACTATTCCAGTGATAAATATATTGAATTGTTGTTTTCGGGTAATAATTCTGAACCTTTCAACAATTTACCTGTGATATCATATAAATAATATTTGAATGTAGTTTTTCTTTTTCCTAGAATCGAAATTTTAAAATATCCTGAAACAATTCTTTTAGAATCATATTCGAAACTTTTGTAGTTATACTCTTCATCAGGAACCACGATAACATCAGGCTCAAGAGAAACCGCAGGAACAATACTTGGAAAACTAAATTTTGTCCTACTTTCAGCTTGATGCTCATGCAATTGCCCAGTTGGCTCAATATTTCCAGCAATAAATGCTGATATGGTTTGAGACTGTGAAGAACCCAATAGCAGGCAATTAGCAAGAGCAAAAAATAATGATATTTGCAATATCTTTCTCATCTTTACATTAGATAAAAAAAACAAGAAGAAGGTTGCATACAAAATCAAATCTTTTCTTGTTTACAAAAAACACAAATGGACCTTATACAACATTATCAGCAAAAAATTGATTCATGCAATCAAAATCTATTGAGCATCAACAAAAAGCTAAAAAGGAATGCATGGCTCAGATCATTCTCATTTATTGGCTTTACTACAGGGATATATTTTTCCGTTTCACTCGACAATCCATACATCCTGACAACTGCAATACCTTTTATCCTTCTTTTTGTACCATTATACAAACACACACACAAGCTAAACAAACAAAAAGCATATTTCGAAACCCTACATCAACTAAATAAAAATGAATTAGAAAGTCAAAAGGGAAATTTCTCTAACTTCTACCCAGGCAATGAATTTACAGATAGAAATCATGCGTTTGCATACGACATGGATCTTTTTGGTGAAAAATCTTTGTATCAATATATTAATAGGTCTGGCACATTATCCGGGAAGGCATTGCTAGCTTATCAAATGAAAAATCCCTTAGTGGATATGGAAAAGATACAGCAGAAACAAAAAGCTGTTTCAAAATTAAAAGAAAACCACGCATGGATACAACATTTTCTTGTGAAGTGCCATCTGATAAAAGAAAGTGAAATAGCAAAGAATGAGGTTATTCAATGGATACAAAGTAAATCCCAAACCATTTCAAAATATATCAATATCATACGGTATTTACTTCCCACATTAACCTGGATTACAATTCTACTGGCCATTTTCACCAACATTAACCCCTACTTAATACTAATTCCATTGATTTTATCATGGTTAACCAGCTCCTCTTTTTTAAACAAAATCAATAAAGAATATCAGAAAATATCTGAACAAAATAACTACTTGTCTAATTATGCTGATGTAATATCGGAAATACTAAATACTGAAATTGATGCTGAGTACATTCATATGATAAAGTTGAAACTTGAAGACAAACTCAGAGCAGATATCAGACTAAAAAAGCTTTCAAAACTGATGGCCCTTTTTGAATACCGAAACAATTTAATAGTTGGCTTAATATTAAACAGCCTGCTTCTTTGGGATTTTCATATTGTTTATGCAATAGAAAAGTGGAAAAAAAATAATACAAATATGCTTGACAAGTGGTTTGAAACCATAGGTTTAATGGAAGCAATCTGTAGTTTTTCCAACTTTTCATTTAATCATCCCACCTACGTATTTGCAGAGTATTCTGAAGGAAATATCCTTGATGTGGAAGAAATTGGACATCCTCTAATAGCAGGACAATGCATTACTAATTCTGTTACAATTCAATCAAAGAATGATTATCAAATAATAACAGGCGCTAATATGGCTGGGAAAAGCACATACTTAAGGACCTTAGGTGTTAATCTGGTTCTTGCTATGAATGGATCTGTTGTGTTTGCAAAAGAATTTACCTTCAAACCTGCAAAAATATTTTCCAGTATGCGTACTAGTGATAACCTAATGGACAATGAGTCCTATTTTTATGCTGAATTAAACCGCTTAAAAAAAATGCTAAAATATATTGACGATAACGATTTCACATTTGTAATTCTGGACGAGATACTGAAAGGAACAAATTCTGAAGATAAGAAAAAAGGCTCTGCTATTATTTTGAAGAAACTACTGCAAACCAATTCCTGCGGCGTTATTGCCACACATGATCTGGACCTTACAGAAATGGATAAAAAATTTCCAAATCAAATAAGCAATTATCATTTCAATATTGATCTGGAAGGAGATCAAATGATATTCTCATACAAGCTGTCTCCTGGTGTTGCAGATAAAATGAATGCTATTCTTTTAATGCAGGAAATGGGCCTCATTGATAAAGCTGAGTAGACTACTAATCAGGACTTTAATTTAAATAGCGTTTTTTTTTCATTAAAAACGTCTTTTTTCATTAAAAATTTGTTGCCATTTAAAAAAATATTCTATTTTTGCAGTCCCATTTTATGGGAAAAACCTTAAGGCCCGTTCGTCTAGGGGTTAGGACGCCAGGTTTTCATCCTGGTAGCAGGGGTTCGATTCCCCTACGGACTACTTTAAGGTGTT
>PKSZ01000509.1 GCA_002869425.1 Marinilabiliales bacterium | reverse complement strand
TTTCCACATTCCCGGAAATGTAATCCATGCAACGAGCACCGTGGTTAGAATAAAACTGCGAAATCCAAAAAAAGAAAGAAGATTTGTAAACCGAATAACAGAAAAAGATTTACCATCATCAAAATACATTGGCCACCCTGTTTCACTATTGAAACACATCCAGGTCTCATGCGATCTATTATCAAACATTATCTGAAACCAACACCCGGGATCGCTTGTCATTACTCTGGAAAGATAAGTTGATCCCTCTGAATAGCCTATCGTATCACCACCAACATAGTAAAATGCATATATCAGGCAAACACCTATACCGCCTAAAATTTTTGCAAATAATCCTCTAACGTAATATTGATATTCAGGATTTGTTAACTTTTTCTTCTCCTGGTATCTGTGTGATATGAAATAAATGATCAACAAATACACAGGTAACAATACAATATCCCAAATCGTAAGGAACCTCATGAAACAGCCTTTCCTGATTATTAAGCAAATATCATTTATTTTATTTATTTTTCGAAATAATTATGCCTAAATCAGTTCTGTACATTACATNTATCTGATCCGCTGGGAAGTTCGCAGATCATTCCTTATCTGGCCGGACTGGCAGATAAAGGTCATCATATAACCATACTTAGTACTGAGAAAAAAGACCGGTTTTATGAAATGGAAACTGATTTGAAAACCTTGCTTAATAATCATTCAATCAACTGGCATTATATTTTTTATACAAAACGACCACCTGTAATTTCAACCTGGCTCGACATTAGAAAACTAAAACAAAAATGTAACAAACTAATGCACAAGCATCAATTTGAGATTGTTCATACAAGAAGTTACATTGCATCAATAGTGGGTTTGTATTTAAAGAAAAAATCTTCAATCAAGTTTATTTTTGACATGAGAGGCTTTTATGCAGACGAAAGAGTAGATGGAAATTTGTGGCCTCAAAAAAATCCTATCTTCCGATTTATATACAAGAAATTCAAAAAAACAGAAAAACAATTACTAAAGAAATGCGATCATGTAGTAAGTCTTACATATGCAGGGGCTGATATTATTCATAAATGGGACAACACAACAGACAAAAGGATAAGTATAATTCCCTGCTGTACAGACTTTGATCATTTCAATTTCAAAAACATTGATCATAATAAAAACTATAAAAAGAACTTTAATATCGAAGATAATTCTTTTGTACTCACCTATCTTGGTTCTATTGGAACCTGGTATTTACTGGATGAGATGCTATTATTCTTCAAAAAATTACTAGAGTATAAATCAGACAGTGTATTCTTATTCATAACAAAAGATGATCCTTCTTTAATTCAAAATACGGCAAGAAGGCTAAATATTGATCAGAGCAAAATAATAATTAAAAGTTCTAACCGAGATGAGCTTCCAAAAACTCTCTCAATAACAGATATTGCTATATTTTTTATCAAACCCAGTTTTTCAAAGAAAGCGTCCTCTCCTACAAAGCTTGCAGAACTTATGGGAATGGGAATTCCTGTTATTTGTAATAATATTGGTGATCTTGATGCACAGCTTTCTACATTTCCAGGAGCACTGGTAATTGAGGACTTATCTAACGAAAGCTTTCAAAGAGCTGTGGAAAAAACAGAAAGTCTGACACTTACACCAAAAAATGAAATTCACAACTTTGCAAAAACCATATACGATCTCAATATAGGAATAGAACGTTATCACATTATGTATGAGAATTTGCAATAAGTGATTATTTTTGATCTTATTATGAAGAATATTTTAGTTACAGGCGGTGCTGGTTTTATTGGATCACACGTGGCCAAACATTTGATAAATAAAAACAACAAGGTTGTTATCATCGACGACTTAAGTGGTGGATTTACAGAAAACATACCCGATAATGTTGAATTTATTGAAGGAAGCATTACAGATATAAAATTCATTGAAAATTTATTCGAAAAATATAAATTCTCANACATTTTTCACCTTGCAGCTTATGCTGCAGAAGGATTGAGCCATTTTATAAAGCGGTTCAATTATACAAACAACCTTTTAGGTAGTGTAAACCTGATTAACGAATCAATCAAGCACAAAGTTGAATGTTTTGTATTTACTTCTTCCATTGCTGTTTATGGTGAAGGACAGTTGCCCATGAATGAAACCCTGACACCTATCCCCGAAGACCCATATGGCATTGCAAAACTAGCTGTAGAGCAAGAATTAAAAGTTAGTAAAGAAATGTTCGATCTGAACTACATCATTTTCAGACCACATAATGTTTATGGAGAGCACCAGAATATCGGGGACAAATACAGAAATGTTGTAGGGATATTCATGAACCAGATATTAAAAGACATGCCCCTTACTATCTTTGGTGATGGTTCACAAACCAGAGCATTTAGCTATATTGATGATGTAGCCCCTGTGATTGCAAATTCTATCAATAATGAAAAAGCCAAAAATCAAATTTTTAATATTGGGGCTGATCAAAAGTACTCTGTTAACGAGCTGGCAATTGCAATTATGACGGCAATGGGAAAAAAAGTAAGCATCAATCATTTGCCAGCACGTAATGAAGTTCTTCACGCATTTTCAGATCACGAAAAGATTCATAAATATTTTAACCTGCCGCAAGCCACCAGCCTGAATGAAGGCCTTGAAAGAATGGCTGCCTGGGTAAAAAAACATGGAGCCAGAAGCACACAATCATTTAAAAACATAGAAATAACTGAAAATCTTCCCGATAGCTGGAAATAAGCAATTGAAAAAAATTCTTTTCATAGTCCCGTTATATCCAAACCGATCTCCCAGTCAACGTTTTCGATTTGAGCAATATTTGAATCATTTCAGATCAAATGGCTATGATTATGATATTTCATACCTTATTAATCCAAAAACAGATAAAGACTTTTACAGCAAGGGGAAATTAATTAAAAAGCTGTGGTTACTGGTCCAGTTTATCTTTATTCGTTTTAAAGATTTATCCAGAGCAGGCAAATACGATATCATATTTATACAACGGGAAGCGTTCTTTCTTGGCACAGCATTTTTTGAAAAAAGACTAAGCAAAAAAAAAGCAAAGCTAATTTTTGATTTTGATGATTCTATATGGCTATCCAATGTATCTTCGGCCAACAAGAATCTCTTATGGCTAAAAAATCAGGGTAAAACAGCCAAAATTATTTCATATGCCGACCTTGTAATCGCGGGCAATAACTACCTTGCAAATTATGCCAGGCAGTTTGCTACAAATGTGACTGTTATTCCGACAACAATTGACACACACGAATATCAGCCAAAGCATGAAAAACAAAATCAAAAATGTATTTGTATCGGTTGGAGTGGTAGTATTACTACTATAGAGCACTTCAATCTTGCAATCCCATTTCTAAAAAAAATCAAAGAAAAATATGGCAATAAAGTTTGCTTTAAAGTAATTGGTGATGCATCATTTCACAATGAAGAACTAGATATAACAGGACAGAGCTGGAACAAAACTACTGAAATTGGTGATCTGCAAGGTTTCGATATTGGCATTATGCCACTTCCAGATTCTGAATGGGCCAAAGGCAAGTGTGGACTCAAAGGTTTGCAGTATATGGCACTTGAAATACCGACACTAATGGCTCCGGTTGGTGTGAATACTGAAATTATTGAAGATGGAGTCAATGGGTTTTTACCATCAGGCACAGATGAGTGGGTAGAAAAGCTTTCCCTGCTTATCGAAAATGATAATCTTCGTCAATCCATTGGGAAAAACGGAAGAGATACGGTT
>PKSZ01000300.1 GCA_002869425.1 Marinilabiliales bacterium | reverse complement strand
AATAATAAAAGCGATCCAGTGTTGTATCATAAACAAGCAATCCCACAACCGGTGTGGATATTGCATTTCTTTGCGTTGTTGACATTCGGGGAATCAACAAACCTTTGGTGGTAGATTTAACATCCAGCATTGCAGATTGATCTGCAACATGACCATCATCATCGCTGATTCCTACGTTTTGTGCATATGTATTGCTAATAATCAGGAGTGTTACAATAATAAGAGAAAATAGATTTTTTTTCATAATAGTGGTTTTTCAAAGCTGTGTCAAAGTTACTGAAATGCTTCTAATTATCATTACAATGTTTTGCAAAACAGTTTAATTTTCAAGTCCTAATAGTGTAATATCGTCAATTTGATCAAATGGTTCTTTTGTGAACTCATTTACATAGTGCATCCAATCTTTTAATGTACTATCTATCTGTTTCTTTTGATTCTCCATTTCCATAGAAGAAGATTCAATAAGCAATTTTTTAAAGGCTTTATATTTAAACTTCTTTCCCTTTGGTCCACCAAACTGATCGGCAAAACCATCAGAAAACAAAAACAATCTATCACCCGTTTTCAGTGAAATGGTAGTTTCTCTAAATTCATCCATTTTATCATAAATGGCAATGGGCATNGGCAATGGGCATTTTATCTGCTTTAATCTCCAATAACTCTTTCTCTTCCTTCGCATCCTCATGATCTCTAATAAGATACAATGGATTATTGGCGCCGGAGTATTGCACTGTATTATCCTCATTTTCTTTTACAATGATGCTCATATCCATACCATCCTTAACCGTTTCTTTTTCTTTCGAGTTATCAGCAGTATGCAAGCTCAGGGTATTTATTAATTCTTCCCGCAAACGAAATAAAATCTCATGAGAACTGATAATATTTTCCTTCTCAACTATTTCACGAAGTAGCGAAATACCCAGCATACTCATAAATGCTCCAGGTACTCCATGCCCGGTGCAATCTGCAACCGTAATTATGGTATGTGTTGATGTTCTTGTCCACCAATAAAAATCACCACTCACTTTATCTTTGGGATGATAAATTATGAAATAATCAGAAAAAACACGCTTCAATATCTCAGGATCAGAAAGTATCGCTTCCTGTATCCTGGTAGCATAATCAATACTTTGACTTATTTCATTATGAACCTCTTCAATTCTTTCCTTCTGCTCAAGAACTGTGTTTTTTTGCTGTTCAATTTCATCTCTTTGTGCGGTAATTTCTTCATTAAGTTGACTTAAATTCCTGTTTTTTTCTTCAATGGCTTCCTTTTGATCCACAACAATTTTTTCATACTGAGAATTTACTTTCTGAAGAAAAAAAGTAATCATAATAATAAACAGGAAAACAAGACCTATAAACATTACTACCAGGTAAAAATCAGAGGGATCAAATCCATTTTTAACCATATCAAGTCCAAACCATTCATGGATTTTATCGAACATAAAAAAGCATAACAGTCCAAATGCAGCAACGATAAAGGATCTTCCAATCTTTTGAAATCCAAGTACTGCAAAAGTAAGAATGGTAATAACAATAATCCCGAAACGTGGCAATATGTAAAAAATAAAATCCAAACCTTCTCCATTCAGCTTGCCAAACAAAGACATACCAATAAAATACAAAGGCATAATGGTTGCAATGAGTGTAACCGAAAGATTTACCCTGGATTTATAGTTCAAAAAAAGGGAAAAGCCAATAATGGGTAAGCCTGCAAAAAAACTAGCCGGAACATACACCATATCAAGAAAAAAGTACATTAGTGATCCAACAATAACCATAGCAAACATGGTTATACGCATGGATATATTGAAAAAACTCGTACTTTTTTGCTTATAAACAGGCATATCATCCGTTATGCCCAGCTGTTCTATTTTTCTCCAGAAATTCAAACGTTTCTTTTAGATACAGAAGTAAATGTAAGAATATTTTATATCAATTTTATGCAGCTCTTCATCAATTTGATGAAGAGCAAAAATATTATGATAATTATTATAACCATTGGCAAAAAGCTATAAATCAAAGCGGGAAATCTATTATTATTGTCGATATTTAAATATTCAAATACTAAGTCTTTGTAATACTTCTTTCCCCATTGTCCAGAATGGTTTGTCCGGCATCAAATTCAGTAACATATCCATAAAATGGTGTATAAGAAACTGTGACATAAAAATCATCCTTAATACTAAGCAATTGATTTTTGGCTAGCTCATCTTCTAATTCTGTCCTCCGACTCTTCTATTACATGATTATGATCACTACTCCATAAACTAATCTCTTGTAACCAGATAAGTTCTGATTATTTGATCTAATGCTCTCTCATCAATTGGTTTTGAGATGAAATCATCGCAGCCTGCTGAAAGTGCTTTTTCCCTGTCTTCATCTGTAGAATATGCTGTTTGTGCAACAATTGGCAAGTCG
>PKSZ01000583.1 GCA_002869425.1 Marinilabiliales bacterium | reverse complement strand
CCTGATGGCAAGGAGATAATATTTACAAGGTCACCTGCAATATCTGCAAGTGAAAGTGGAATTACTGATGGATTTACCAGAAAAACAGAAGTAAATAAGCCTTTTACAGATAAGTTTGTGAATGGGGAACGTGATTATAAATACGATTTGTATAAAATACCGTTTAACGATGGTAGGGGAGGAGAACCTATTCCTGTAGCGGGAGCATCTGATAATGGAAAAAGTAATTATTTTGCTCGATATTCTCCTGATGGTAAGTGGATTGTATTTTGTAAAGCGAATAACTTTATGTTGTTAATGGGAGATAGTAAATTGTATATTATGCCGGCAGAAGGGGGCGAAGTGAGGGAGTTGGAGTGTAATCTGGAAAATATGAATAGTTACCATTCATGGTCTCCAAATAGTAAATGGCTTGTAGTGGCAACCAAAGAGCGTGGCCCTTATACTCAAATGTATCTTACACATATTGATGAAAACGGACATGCATCTCCACCTGTTTTTATTGAAAATGCAAAACCGCCAAAGCGAGCTGTCAATATCCCGGAATTTGTAAACTGGCCAATACATAAACCCATTACGGTTGTGGATAGCTTTACAGAAACCGGAGATTACCTAACCATTGCTGAGGCAAAATACAGAGCTACAACAGGAGAGCTGGATAAAGCATTGAAAGCAGTAAATAAGGCCATTCGCCTTGATCCGGATAATTATGATCAATATTATGTGAGAGGATATGTATACTCTGCAATGGGTGAATGGGATAAAGCGTTGAAAGATTATAATACTATATTGAGAGTGAACCCGGGCAACAATCAGGCACTACACAATAGGGGTATTGCATGGATGAATTTGGGTAAATTTGAGAAGGCAATAGGCGATTTCTCTATCAATATTAAAAATAAGCCCAATGATACGGCCGAGTACTATAACAGGGCATTGTCTTTTCTGGAGCTTAAACAGTTTCAGGAAGCTATTGATGATTTCACTAGGGTAATCGAACTTGATGAGAGCGATATTGGTGCTGTTTTTAACAAGTGATTGGCTTATTATAAAATGGGAAAAGTTAATGAAGCAGTACCTTGTTTTGAAAATGCAGTTTCTTTAAGTCCTAATCATGAAAAGGCAGGTTTTTACCTTGGACTGGTAAATTTTATGAAAGGAGATTATAAAAAGGCTGAAAAATCATTTGAAAAAGTATTGGCTATCAATCCTGAAAATAACCTATCTCGAGCCTATTATGCATTTGCACTACATAATTCTGGTAATATAAATAAATCCGGAGAACAGCTGGAAATGCTTGTAGATAATGAAGTGAAAGACCCTGAGGTTTATTCAGTTCTTGCCAAGTTGTATGTAAAAATGCAGCAGCCTGATAAAGCAATTAACTTGATTGGGAAAGCATTGTCCATGCAAGAAAGAGCAGAATATTACACGATGAGGGGCGATGTATATGCTGTAAAAAAGGATTTCGTACAATCTGTTCGGGATTATGATAAAGCAATTAATCTGAATCCGGATTTAGCTTCAGCTTATTATACCCGTGGAATGGCAAAAATAGAACTTGGCTATAAAGAAGATGCATGTAACGATTTGAATGCTGCATTTAAAAAAGGTTATGTAAAAGCTATTGGCGCCATTCAAAAAAACTGTGTAAATAAATGAATTTGAAAAATATCTTTCTTGTTATTCTATTTATTTGTTGTGCTTTTATTGCAAATGCGCAGGAAAAGAGTGTTTTGTCTGGCCAAGTTGTTGATGGTGAATCACTTCGGCCAATATCATACATACATATTATTTTAGAGTCAACAGGAAGAGGTACAGCTACTGATGAAAATGGACGTTTTAATATTATGATAAATCCTTCAGATACACTGAAATTTTCTGGCGTTGGTTATGTTACGCGCTATATTTGTTTTGAAGATTCAAGCCTTCATGAAGGACATTTTTATCCTGTTATTTTGGAACCTTCTATTGAAATGCTGGATGAAGTCGATATATTTCCATTTCGTACTTATGCGCAGTTTAAAAGTGCTGTAATTCAGGCTGAGTTGCCAGATGAATTTGTGATGCCAGAGTTGGATCTGGAACATATAATTGGAGAGGCCGTTGCTCATAATCGTATCGAAAATCCGACAATGTTTTCTGCCAGTCCGATTTCTTATCTATATAACAGGTTTAGCAAAGAAGGGAAGGAAAAACGCGAATATGCCCGTCTTTTGGCTGCAGATCATTTGAAAGAAAAGATAGAGAAACGTTACAATAAAGAAATTGTGATGGCGCTTACAGGTATTGATGATAATCAGGTTCTTGAAGAATTTATGGAATTTTGCCAGTTTCCTACTGATTTTATTTTGAATGTCTCAGAGTATGACTTGCTACTAGCTATTAATGAATGCTATAAGTCGTTTATTGCTCCTTAAGGCTTTTTTGTTTTAGTTTGCTTACAAGTGCCTGAAGTAATATAAGAATGCTGAAAAAGATGGCAATCTTTGGAATGTAATCACCAGTTTTCGTGTAAAATGTTAATTCATTGTTTAGATTTAATGTTCCTTTAATGCTTGCTGCTGTTGAGTATTTTGCTTCTTTATACATACTTCCACGTTGATCTATAAAGCAACTAATACCTGTATTGGCTGATCGTGCTATACTTCTTCGGTGTTCGATGGCTCTGAGTTTTCCAAATCCCAGGGATTGTAGGTATATGGGTGCATTAAACCACCATCCGTCGTTGGTAATAACTGCAAAGAAGTTAGCGCCTTTTTTTATGTAATCTCCAATATACTCACCAAAAACGGCTTCATAGCATATAATTGGAGCTGCTATTGCTTTGCCATTGTTTGAGAAAAATACTTCTCTTTCTTCCTGTAGGCCATTGGAACCAACAAAGCCTCCATTATCCATCATTAAATCTTCAAGAAATTTGAATACCTGGTTATATGGCATTTTTTCAGGGCCAATTACCAGTTTCGATTTATGATAAATTGGAATGCTGTCAACATCATTCAGCATTATGGCCGAGTTATAATAATCGTAGTATTTTCCTGTTTCTCCAAATTTATGTGCAGTTGCGCTGGCAGACTCTGCATTTGAGTACATTTTCATTGTATTTACACCAATGATTAGATTTACATTGGGGTAGTCAGAAATGGCTTCACGCAATTGTGAAATATAGCTGGTTTGCTCCAGACTGTCAATCCATTAACCCACTGGAATAGCAGTTTCAGGTGCCACAATGAAGTCTGTTTTTTCATCAAGACCTCTGGTCGAATACATAATAATTTTCTCCATTTGCGAAGAAAGGCTCATCGGATCAAATTTTTCTGTATATGGATTGATGTTGGGTTGAACCAAGATTATTTCAACTGGGGCCTTTTTTTCTTCATAAGTATAATACATTATTAGGGAAGTAATCATGGGAGCTAAAATCACAAAAGCCCAGATTGATATTTCTTTGATGGTTTGCGTTTTGTTTTTCTTATTTGTTATTCTTTGAAGGATGATAAACAAAAGTAGATTGCTTATTAATACCCAGAAAGATCCTCCGAAAACACCTGTATATTCATACCATTGTACAAGTTGTTCATTAAAAGCAAATCCATTGCCAAGTGTATATAAAGGGAAGGAAATTTCACCAACTGTGTAGATGTATTCAAAAGATAGCCAGAATATAATAAAGGCAAAGCCTCCAATTTTGGGACCGAGCCTTCTTTTTACCCTATGGAAAATATAAAAGGTAAGTGCCATAAAAAATGCAGAAGCTACAGTCAGAATAATAAAACCGGTGATGCTCGTATAGACTACTCCCCAAATGGAGATAATATTTACAAGAAGAAAACTGAATAAAGTATAATAAAATATCTGGATGGGTTTATTCGAGGATCTTTTTTCATAAAAATGATTCTCAACCATAAGTAAAGGAACCAGTGCAATGAAAAGAACCGGGCCGACCTTAAATGCATATAGAGGTAATGAATATAGAATTGCGCTTAAAACAGATAATAATACTAAATGAATCTTTTTGAGCTTCATGCTTTGGGCTTAGATTTATAGTTAACTAGGTATATACCCAGTAAAACAATAATTATGGAAAATAATTCAATAATATGTAGATCTTCTCCATCCAGAAAGCCCCACATTATTGCAAAAATTGGAATAATATAGGTTACGGATGAGGTAAATATTGGTGTGGTATATTTTATTAGGATGTTTATTCCTATTACTGCCAATGCAGAACTGAAAACTGCTAATAAAGCAACGTAAAAAAGGTTTTGTACAAAGTCAGGATCTTGAAGTGGTGTGGAGAAATCCGTGAATGCAAGAAAAATTCCGGATACCGGACCTACAAATAAAAAGGCAAGTGCTGTGATGGTAATACCGTCCAGGTCTTGCAGTTTTGCTTTTACTTCATTAATGTTGATTCCGTAGAAAACAGTAGCCAAGGCAGCAAATAGTGCATACCAGTTATTTCCGCTAAAGAAATTTGAAATATCGCTGCTGAATAGTCCGATGGCACCTATAAGTCCAATAAATAGACCGATAATATTAATGAATTTAACTTTTGATTTATAAAATACGACACCAATAATCAATGTAAAAATGGGCGTTAAGGAATTTAACATTCCTGCCATGGAGCTATCCAGATGAAGCTGCGATGTTGTATATAGCAATGCAGGAAAACCATTACCAATGAAGGCAACAAGCAAAATAGATTTTAGATTTTGTTTGTTTAGTTTGTTAATACTTTTAATGATGATGGGTAAAAGAACCAGGAATGAAATGAACATTCGCATTCCGGCAACCTGATAGTTTGAAAAAGTTTCAAGTCCTCTTTTCATTAAAATAAATGAAGATCCCCATATGAACGCAAGCGCCATTAATAATGTCCATTGCCAGCCTTTTTTTGTGAGGTCCACCATTTTTTAAAATTAGGTTTCAAATATAGGATTATTTGTCAATATCTATTTGTAAAAAGCGTTTTACTATAATCTGAATTTTATGCGATATGCATACATATGTTGTAAAACTTTCCTCAAATAAAGAATCAATGTGTTAACTTTACGAGAGATAATAAAATTATTCTAGTTATGACAAATGAAGAGTTTCAAAAAGCAGTATGTGAGGGTATTCCAGCAGAATTGCCAAATCCGAAACCATATGATAAAGACATAAATCATGCTCCCAAAAGAAAGGAGATATTGACCAATGAAGAGAAGAAACTTGCATTAAAAAATGCACTGCGTTATTTTCCAAAGGAGCAGCATGCTGAGTTGGCAAAAGAGTTTGCCGGGGAACTTGAAAAATACGGAAGAATTTATATGTATCGTTTTCGTCCGGATTATCAGATGAAGGCGAGATCAATAGATGAATATCCTGGTAAGTCATTGCAGGCAAAGGCCATAATGGTAATGATTCAGAATAACCTTGATTATGCAGTCGCACAACATCCTCATGAGCTGATTACGTATGGTGGAAATGGAGCTGTATTTCAAAATTGGGCACAGTATCGCTTAACAATGAAGTATTTGTCGGAGATGACTGATGATCAAACATTGGTTATGTATTCAGGTCATCCGATGGGATTGTATCCATCACATAAAGATGCACCTCGTGTAGTGGTAACCAATGGAATGATGATTCCTAATTACAGCAAACCCGATGATTGGGAGAAATACAATGCACTGGGTGTTACCCAGTATGGTCAAATGACTGCCGGATCATATATGTATATTGGTCCTCAGGGAATTGTGCATGGTACAACCATTACTGTATTGAATGCAGGAAGAAAAATATCAGAAGATGGCCTAAGGGGTAAGCTGTTTGTTACAGCAGGATTAGGAGGCATGTCTGGAGCGCAACCAAAAGCTGCAAGTATTGCAGGTTGTATTTCCGTTATTGCTGAAGTAAATGAGAAGGTTATTAAAACAAGACATGAACAGGGATGGGTTGATGAAGTTATTGATGATGTAGAGCTTCTTTGTGAAAGAGTGATGATTGCAAAAGACAATAAAGAAGTGATTTCAATTGCATACCATGGAAATATTGTTGATGTATGGGAGACATTTGCAGAAAACGATATATATATTGATCTTGGATCCGATCAGACATCTTTACATAATCCTTGGGCCGGAGGTTATTATCCAGTACAGATTGGTTTTGAAGAGTCAAATGAGATGATGGCTTCCAATCCTGAGAAATTTAAGGAATTAGTACAGGAAACATTGCGTCGTCATGCTACAGCCATAAACAGGCATACTGCCAAAGGTACTTATTTCTTCGATTATGGAAATGCCTTTTTACTGGAAGCTTCAAGAGCTGGTGCAGATGTAATGGCTGAAGATGGCCTTCGATTTAAGTACCCTTCTTATGTACAGGATATTATGGGACCAATGTGCTTTGATTATGGTTTCGGACCGTTTCGTTGGGTTTGCACAAGTGGAAAACCTGAAGATTTGGAACTTACCGACCAGATAGCCTGTAATGTGTTGGAAGAAATAAAAAAAGAATCTCCAGCAGAGATTCAGCAACAAATGGCAGATAATATCCAATGGATTAAAGGAGCAAGGGAAAATAAACTGGTTGTTGGTTCTCAGGCTCGTATTCTTTATGCTGACGCTGAAGGAAGAATAAAAATTGCAGAGGCTTTTAATAAGGCTATCCGGGAAGGAAAGCTGGGGCCTGTTGTTTTAGGACGTGACCACCATGATGTATCTGGTACGGATTCTCCATTCCGTGAAACCAGCAATATATATGATGGTTCCAGTTTTACGGCTGATATGGCAATACAGAATGTTATTGGTGATTCTTTCAGAGGGGCAACCTGGGTTTCTATTCACAATGGAGGTGGAGTAGGATGGGGTGAAGTCATCAATGGTGGCTTTGGAATGCTATTGGATGGTTCAGAAGATGCTGACAGGCGCTTAAATATGATGCTTTTCTGGGATGTAAACAATGGAATATCCCGAAGAAGCTGGGCAAGAAATGATGAAGCTGTTTTTGCTATAAAAAGAGCAATGGAGAGAGAGCCAAAATTAAAAGTTACAATGCCCAATTATGCAGACGATAAATTGATTAACGATATTTTCTCATAGTAAGCCGATATTATCATGGCATAATAATTGGACTGATTGTAACAAAATGAATTCTTTGTTCTAAAAATGTGAAATCATGAAAAAGATTTTTTCCATAGTACTTATTGCTGCAATAACTTCATTCTTTATGGCTGCCTGTACCCCTGATGAGGATATTGATCCTGATGATAACACAGATGTAAGAGATGCAATTGAAGGATTGTGGCAAGTGGATGAAAATGCAAATCCCACATCAAAGTCAGATAAGATTTTTTATCAGGTTTATATTGAGCCGGATACAAGTACTGCAAATGAAATTCTAATCAGTAATTTTTATCAGTTGGGAATGCAGTTTTATGCTGTTGGGAAAGTAACAGAACGTGCCATTCGTATTGATCCTCAGGAAATAGGAGGGGGTTATTATATTGAGGGAAACGGAACTATTACAAGTGATTACAAAACTATTAATTGGGATTATACTGTTGATCCGGGTGATGGAATGATGCAGGTTCAGGCTTTGTACACAAAGGATGAATAAACTTACTCTACATTTTTGAGCATAGCAGCGCAATATGCAGAAATACCTTCCTGTGATCCAACAAATCCAAGCTTTTCGGTAGTTGTTGCTTTAACAGAAATATTGAGGATATCTGTTTCCAGTACCTTTGCAAGGTTCTGTTCTATTTGCTTAATGTAATCTTTAAGCTTTGGCTTTTCCAGACAAATGGTACAGTCAATATTGTTCAGTAAATACCCCGCTTTTTTAACCATATTATAACTCTCAGACAAAAGAGTCATACTGTTTACATTTTTATATTTGTTGTTGTTGTCAGGGAAGTGTGTGCCAATATCTCCAAGTTTAGCAGCACCGAGAATAGCATCACATATTGCATGAACTAATACATCTCCATCGGAATGGGCAACTGTTCCCAGGGAATAATCAATTTTACACCCACCCAGTATTAGACTTTCGTTTTCTCTGAGTTGATGTACATCGTATCCAAAACCTATTCTGTAAGCCATGAATTAGTTGGGCATTTCAGCTTCACTTCTTAAGCATTCAAAATCAAAGACTAATGTGAATCGAAGCGTATTTTCAAGGGGGTTTCTTTGTTTGGTTGGGATAAGATATGAGAAATCCAATCCAAAAACATTCAGCCTAAGGCCCATACCAACTGTGAAATATTGTCGGTTTCCTTTGGTTGCATGTTCATGGAAATAACCTGCCCTTATTGCAAACTGATTGGCATACCAGTATTCCAGACCAGCTGAGATATTTATTTCCCTCATTTCTTCTTTGAAAACACTTCGGTTGTATTCATCTTCAGGGTCTAACTGGACTCCTGGAGCGTCATAAAACGATTGTACCATTCCAACTGGTAGCGAAACTTCAGGATTCATTCCGAACTTAATAACCTGTTCTCCAGCAGAGATGGTGTCTCCATCCGGGGTAACTTCATCGGCATCATAATAAACAGGCATTGTAGGAACAAGGAGCTTGTTTACATCAGCTGTAACCATAAAGGAATTATAATCGTCAATTTCCATCGATAATGCACCACCAAGTCGAAGATTAGTAGGAATAAAATCTTTATCTGCATTTTCAGTATAAGAAATTTTATTTCCCATA
This sequence comes from Marinilabiliales bacterium, assembly GCA_002869425.1. Taxonomy (GTDB): domain Bacteria; phylum Bacteroidota; class Bacteroidia; order Bacteroidales; family BM523; genus BM523. The sequence continues at coordinate 1,463 of PKSZ01000583.1, read as the reverse complement.
TTGGTAATATTAAGGCCAAATGCCAAAAGAGCATCCCTATCTGAAATTACAACATCATCCTGATAATAGAAACCTAAATCTGCTGCAACTGCGTTACCCGGATGTTATGCAGATCCCATAACATATTGACCTCCAGTTAGGTTAGAGTAAATGTAACGTAGGGATACGCTACCTGAAAGTTTTTCTGATAAAGGTCTTGCATATGAAAGGTCGATAGCAAATTCGTTTGGATTGAATTGCCCCAGTGTTTCTCCGTTAATATCAGTAAATGTAATGTCTCCAAGCGAGAAATAACGCAGACTAGCACAGAACACCTGATCATTTTTAATTTTGCGGTATCCGCTTAAGTAGGCAAGATTGATATCGTTTACCAGTTTCCGTAACCAGGGTACATATGAAATGGAAACACCAGCATCTTTTTCTACAAAAACAAACTTTGAAGCATTCCAGTGAGCCGAATTGGCATCCGGTGTGGTTGCCACACCTGCATCACCCATCGCACCAGCTCTAGAATCCGGAGATATCATTAAAAAAGGAACAGCTGTTGTAATGGTATTTACCTGACCTAATATATTCGAATTCTCATCCTTTATCAATCCTCCTCCCTGTCCGTACGACAACCCAACTACAGAGAGCGAAAAAGATATAATGCACAGAAACTTTCTCATCATTCAAATTTTATGCAGTGGACAAATATAACTAATTATATTAACAACTAATAAAATGGAAAATTATTATTTGAGAATGACTAATTTCTCAAACTTGTTCACAACACTTCCTTCAGGAGATCTTACTTTTATTCTGTAAATGTAAACACCTCTTCCAATAGGATCTCCAAAATCGTCATAACCATCCCAGCAAAGCGGATTGGTATCACAATCGCTGAGTACATCCATAACATTACCGCTGTTAAAACTTGAGGAATTGATGTTTGCTTCTATGGTTTTTACAACTTTTCCTGTTACAGTAAATATCTGAATCATAACTTCTAGTTCTGCATTGGGTTTGTTATGTTCAAAGTAAAATGCTGTTTTTGAAGTAAAAGGATTGGGATAATTAAAAATTCTGTCAAGAATCAATTCTGCTGATTTGGCAACGATAAACTCAATGTAATCTTCAGATGAATTGTTGTAAACATCCCACGCTTTCAATCTAAGGTTATGATTTCCTTCAGTAAGATCTTTAAAGTAGTATTCAACCTGACCACTTTGATAACTATCCACATCTGCTTCGTAATAGTCATTTAGAACCACAATGTTGCTGGTGTTGCCATCAAGAAGCAAGGTAAGGTCATGACCAATGCCATTTCCAACTGTATTGATACCACTTGAATCTTCCAGCAATGCAAGGAATTTTGGATTTTCATCAGTTATCCCTCCAAAAATAAAATCTGTATTGTTCATAAACATATCAATACCCGGACCTTCATCATCAAGGGAAATTGAATCTGCAGAGCCGCCAAT
>PKSZ01000621.1 GCA_002869425.1 Marinilabiliales bacterium | reverse complement strand
AGTGGTCTCATCCAATCTTCTCCGTTATCAATTAATGCAGACATCGATTTGTCTTCTTTTACAACCGTACAAGTCCAACAACCAAATCGACTTTGACCACATGAAGAATGACTTTTATCAGTCACAACAGAAGGACATTCATAATCATCTGCACTCGCATCAGCATAAATCTTAAATAATTTTGAATTATCATATCCCCAAGGTGATGGGAATGCATTGATTAAATACCAGACTTCCTCTAAATGCAAATTCTTTATTGGAGAATACACATATGTATTTTGATGATTAGTATGTTTTGTTAATCTTTTCCCTTTTATTTCATGCCTTTTTACCGTTTTCGCTCTATTTGAGCTTTCAGAAATTCTTGTTCCAATTAATACTATTGCTTCCCCTTTTTCATCAACTTGTTCTGTAATAAATGATAAAGTAGGTCTTATTTTTAATTTATCTGTACACCATCTAAACACTGTATTCGGAACAGGATAACCTTTGCCAAGTACATTAACCCAATACGTTGCCTCAATTTTAGGGATTGTCTTCTTAACAAATATTGGCAACTGATTATCCCTCGCTGCTTGTTCAATTTTACTTAAAACATCATCAATATACTCCTCTATTATTGGGTTCTCAACCATTGTATCTACACAAACAACATAAACAGGTCGTCGTAACTGATATGGAAACGGCATCTCTTTACGCACTTTTTCCAATGCTCGCCAAACCAAAGTCAATAATACTGTTGAATCCTTACCGCCACTAAAACCTATAATCCAAGGCCTTTCAGTTTTGTCGGCGTAAGTATATTGATCTACTAATTCATCAATTATATCTTGAAATTTTTTCTCCATTTTACTTAATCTTACAGTCAAAAGCTATCTTTTTTATCCTTTCAATCATTGAATTCAATCCATTAACCCTTGTTGGTGTTAAATGATATAATAATTTAGATTCATGCAAAAAAAACAATTCTGCATTTATTATCTCATCAGGAGAACAGCCATTTACAACATAAGTAATCATTGATAAAATTCCTTTAGGAATATCTGCATCACTATCGCCAACATAAAATACAAAACCATTTACAAAATTAGACTTTATCCAAACATTTGACTGACACCCTTCAATTAAATTTTCAACCACTAAATCCTTTTTCTCAATCAGTTTCAACCTATCGGAAAACTCAATTATATATTCATACTTCGAGTTCCAATCTTCAAATTCATTCAAATCTGATATAATTTCTTTCTGCCTAACTTCTATACTGGGTTTCTCCATTTCATTACTAATTTCTATGAGGTCATATAATATGCTCTTGTATTTATCATTACTATCGTCCTTAGTTCCATCATTACTTTCATCATCGACACTATGTCGATGATTATGTCGATGACCAGATCCAAGATCAGAACCGTTATCACTATCATCGACATCTTGTCTATGAATATGTCGAAGACGTTATCCATCTTTAAGAAAAACATATTTATAATTCTTTGAACGAACATCTTTACCATTATCTCCAATAAGACCTATATTTCTCATCTTTGAAAGATGCCTACTTGCTTTCCTATCATTAAAACCAAAATGAGCAGCATACTCCTTTCTACTAACTTCTCCTTTAAGTTTAACAAAATCTAATCCTGTAAGTTCTTCATCATTTAATTGTTCAATATCTTCACTTCCGATTATCTTACGAATAGCTTCTGTGGTTCTTGGAAATATTACAAAAATATTAGATTGCAGATATTGAATAATAGGTAATGGCAAAGAGTATTTTTCTGGTAAAGACTTAAAGGTATCCATTCCAACACCTGTTTCCTCAATAAGTTTCATCTCATTAAAAACAAGAGCAATTTTTTTGTTTCGTGTAAATGATGAAGCACTAAAATTCTTCAAATCATTTATTTTTAATGGAGAAACAGGACTTCCTGGACTTTTTATTACTATTCTATCCGGTGTTATTTCTAATTGAATTTTTGCAGTATCAATATTATAATCTCTGTGTACCAAAGCATTTATTATCGCCTCTCTAATAACCGGAATAGGATATGCAGGTGTTTTTTCACGAGTAAAAGTTGAACGATCAAAACTTTCAGGCAATACTTTTCTTATCCAGTTTTCAATCTGATCAGGAATAAGAATTATTGCATCATCAAAACTTTGAACATCAATATCTCCATTTCCATAATCAACTTTAGCCTTTACAGAAGATTGTTGAAATTTTAATCTTGGCTTTTTCCCAAACAATAATATTGCATTACCAGTTGGCAGGTAATTACCATTTTTATCCTTATCCAGTAATGCCATCTGACTCAGCTCATTGTAAAATTCATCAGAATTCCATTTTAGATTGCTACCTGATTTTTTCAAAAAGGACTCCAATGCTTCTTGCGAAAGGCTACTTAAATCTGTATGCTCTGCATATTTATTAAGAATACTTTTAATCTCAACTTTTTTGTCTTTTGCATCAACTGCTCTTTTTTTAGCTTCAGTCAAAAATTGCTCATTTTCTTTCTCAATGATTTTTTGCAAATCCCTGTCAAATTGATGAACTTTAACTCCGTGCTTTAAAAGATAATTAATCCCAGCATGGTTAACAGTAGGATCATGGTCTTCAATACCAATCCAAACTTCCGAAATTCGTGCATTAACAATTCGCTCTGAACAACTTAACTTTGGAGCATTTCTTGCACCAGGAGCACAAGGCTCTAATGTTGCAAATAATAATGCTCCTGATAGATCAGTATCTCTATTTTTTCTTTCAATAACAGTAAATTCTGCATGATCTCCGTGTCTTAATTCTCCACGAAAAGCGGTGTCAAAACTCCCGTCAGATTTGATTAAAACAGCACCAACTTTAGGGCTAGACTTATCCGTTCTTGGTTCTTGAATTGAACTTATCATCACTTCAACAGCCATTTTCATGTATTTTCTCGGATCGATATTAATATTTTTCTTAGCCATATTAACCTTCAATTATGCAATAAACTTTGCAAAAAACTCATGACTGATAAATTTACTATAATTATTGCAGAATTAACAAAAATAACAACATCTATTGATAATAATTAACTTTTTTTCTTTTTCCCATTTTTTACTTACTTTCTTACATGAATTGGCTTAATATTTTGGTATTCAGTCTTTATGACTATGAAAGGTCATGTAAGGAAAATTTTATATTACTTACATTTTACCGGATTTTCATGTAAGCATGTAAGTTCATGTAAGTTAAAAAACAGAGACCTTTCATAGTCCAAGCATTTGATATATAATACTTTTCTTATTTTCATGTAAGTATGTAAGTTTATTCTTGATTGTATGAAATTTCTTCAACAAAATAACCATAACGACTGTTTCCATCCTGATACATTACCGATCGTTCAAAACCCAGAAACTTTAATTCTTTCCCAATACGCTCAGGGGAGAGCTTTATTGTTGTGAATTGGGTAATGTATTCCAGCACATCAGTTGCTGTGAAAAATGCACCTTTTTCCTTTTTTGATGGTTTCAGGTACTTCTGAATTAAATCACGCTCAGGGCTGCCTACCTGGTACCGCTTATTTATCCGATCATTTTCCTCAATTTCTTCCGGTGTAAGCTCATACTGGAACTTTGTTTTTACCAGCAAATGAAACGCTTGTGAGTAAACTAAATCAATGTTTATGCTTTTTGAGTAATTCCAGTCAATGTACTTAATGTCAAAACACAGCCAGCGAACCGAACCGTTTTCATCTGTGAGAAATTCCCATCGGTCGGTACTGCCTATGAAACTGGCACGGCGAACATGCACGGAAGCCCTTTTATCATAAGTCAACCTTGCTTTTACCTTATCTTTTGAGAACATGGACTTGAAAGCATTGATTTCTGCTTTCTCTGCAGTGGAAAGTTCATCTAAGTTTATAAGAAAATTTTCAGTAATGGCAATCAAGCTGTCTTTATCAGTGCCAATGTTTTCAATAATGTATTCTTTGAGGATGGGAGGGCAGAGGAACCGGCAGAAAGTTGACTTCCCTGAATTTTGCTTATTGCTTACCAAAACAAATGCCTGTTTGTTGTAATAATTATCATCAATGGCAGTCCGCACCGCCCGGACGATCCACTTTCTGAAATGGCTTTCCAGCCGTTTTTCATCCTGTGATTTCAGATAAGAAATAAGCTCACCGATATAATCTGTCTGACCATCCCATTCCGGCAAGCTCATAAAGTAAGCAGTGAACGGATTGAATTCATTTACAAAGTCGGATTTCAATAAAGCTACCAGATTATTCAGACTAATATTGATATTATCTTTCTGAAGCCGAACAAACAGATTGTTTTCATTCAGTTCCCGGTATTTTTCATCTTCATTCTTTTTATACTCAAACTTATTGCTTACCACATTGTAACGGATAATATACTTGTCGTTCAAGTATTCTTCCGTGATAGTGAACTTGTTTGATGTGTGCTTTTTGGAATTTTCATCCTGTTTTTCCCCGTGCTCCGCAGGATGATTCTCATACGCACTGGAAACAGATTTCTCAATTTCCTCGCTTTCAAGATCGTAGTTCTGCCGTACAAGATCACCAGTGATATGCTTTGGTATTCCCATCCGATTGCAATTACAAGCCAGTTGGTAAATATAATTGTTCCGGTTTCCCGAATGGTATTGAATAATTTTGTCGGTAAACTTAACCTGTTTTTGGAATATTTGATTGTAATCCGGTTCCTTTTCTTTTTTTTCTTCATTTCCCTTAAATGGCCATGCGTTTTCATTATAATATGCTTCTGTGTCATAAGAGAAAAAACACAAGCGTGTGACATCTTTTCCTGAAGGATCCACCTTGAACTGAATCAATCCTTCGTAGTATTTTTTAATCCGGTTGAAAGTATCTTTGTGCTGTTCAATATCGGTTTCTGTTTTCACAAATACTTTCAGTCCGTTTCCTCCGGGACTGACAAAACAACCTAACGTATAAGGACAAGTACAGATCAATTCCTTTAGCTTTTTTGTCCTTTTGTTGGATTTGTCAATATCTAGGACAATGATCTTTGAGTATTCTTTCAGAAATTCCGGCTTACGTCCACCCTCAAACCTTCCTGATGGGGTGAACGCAATAAGCCCTTTTTTCTTTTTTGCATATTCCTTTTCATTACCGTCTTTCATTATTTCACGAAGCTCTCCAATCTTATCTTTCATTTTATCGCTCCGGACGGCATCAATTATCTCTGTAAAATCTTTTTCAGCGACAATATTGTTAAAGCCCCTGAATACACTTAGTTTAATCATATCTTCCATTTTACAGGTTTTCCAATGAAAAATAATGATTTTTCAGATACTTGATAATGTCGGATTTTTTGTACCGGACTTTCCTGCCATCCTTTGAATAAGGTAATTTGCCCATGTTGCGGTATCGAAGCAATGTTTTCTTACTGACCTTCAGAAATTTTGCTGCTTCCGCAGTACTCAGCCACTCATCCTGTAATTCAAGGTTCTCTTTCCTAATGTCTTTGAGTTCCCTTTTTAGCTCATTAATGTCTTTTGTTTTTACAAGTTTTAAATCCATAACAAGAAATTTTAAGTTATTAAATGAAATACGGGGCAATATTAGCCCCACTCCAAAAAATAATTTTACCACATGGTATCGTGTGGTATCGTTTTTCTTATTGTTGAAAACTTAAAACCCTATTGGTCAGTAAGATAATTTTTGGATTGTTGATAAGTCGTCCATTTTCGATACAGTTTAATACCATATCCCTCTTTCCTTTGCCTAGCCTTGGATAGCTTAGAATGAACATCTTTAATCTTCAAATTGAAGGGTTCAGAAATGATTTTTACGGCCTCGCTCAAACTCACAAAATCGTCATTTTTTGTTATAATTTTGGTTCTTACGAGAAAATCTACCAGTTCAAGAAAATCAATCTGGGTACTGTTCCAGTTTAACTTTTCGTGCATATATTTCTTGTCTGAAAGATATTCCTCTTTCAATTCGATTAGTAATGATTCATGCAATTCTAAAAAGTCAATGATCTTTCGGCAATAACGCCGGTTCAGCAGAAGTCCAGCCCTTATTTTTTTTTCGGGATTCATCGTCAGTAACATCTTTTTCTCCCGACAATAATCCCTGCAGCTTGTCATTTATGGAGTTTCTAAGCAAATCATAAAAATCATACTTCAATTCTTTGATGTAGAACAAGGCATCAGCATACAAAGTAAACTCCTTCAGCTTTTCTTTGACATCATTTTTAAACAAATAAAAAAGCCTGTTCAGTTTTTCTTTCTTCTGTAACAGGCTCTCATTTTCTTTAATAATGCAGGTAAACATCAAATCGCATTTACCCAATTCGTTGATTAGTGCATTTTTCATAATAGATTATTTTTTGATTAATAATCCGATAAACGAAAAAATTACACAAATCGTCCCTAATCATCCATAATTTCCATTGCTTTGTCAAGTTCTTTGTTTACGATTTTTGCATATACTTGCGTGATACTGATGTCTGTATGGTCTAAAACCTTTGACACATGTTCGATCCGCATTCCTTTATTTAACGCCCTGGTTGCAAAAGTATGACGAGACGTGTGAAAGGAAAGGGTAAAAGGCAACTCCAGATCTCTTCCCATTTGTCGCAAGAAATGGTTTGTTTTTCCATTTATTGTATTCTTTACATTGTAAATAAGCTCTTTTGATACATCGTAATCAATGTCATTACTTAATACAGGAAAAATGAAATCTGATTTTTTTGATTTCTTGGTTTTGTACTTTTTGATAATCTCAACCGCTTTTTGAGGCAACTTAATTTGATGTTTGCGTTTTGTTTTTCTGATCACCTTGGTTATTCGTTCTTCCTGCTCATTATAATTGCTCCATTTCAATTCAAGAGTATCAAAGTGTCTTAATCCCCCTGCATAGCAGGAGAAAACAAACATGTCATAATAAACATCATAAAGGAATTGCTTTGGAGGCTCGTATTTCAATAGTGCCTGGAACTGTTCCTCGTTCAGATAGTTTTTAACCGCTTTAGGCTTTTTGAATTTATATTGCCGGAATACATAGGTGTTATAATCGACAATACCTTCGCTGATTGCATAATTAAACATGACTTTAATAACCCTGAATGAGTACTCAACAGTTGAGGGCTTGTTCCCAACCTCTTCATACAAATACTTCTCATACCTTTTTATAAAATCAATATCCATTTCCTGAAAAGTAATGTTTTTATGACCCAGGAACTTTTCTATTTTCCCGATATAAAAACCATAAGTTGTATGAGTGCTGGGAGCAATAGTATGTTTCAATTCGCTCAGTTTTCTTTCTGCATACTCAAAGAAATTGCTTGGCTTTTTACCAATTATTTCATCTTTGATTCTTTTCGTTGTAGCTGACTTTGTTGTACCTTCAATATCTAAGGCAGTTCTTTCTGCTTCAGCTCTTTTCTGAAGTATGAAGTTATTCAATTCCTGATAGTTAACAGCTCCTTTTCTAATTACTGACTTCTCTTCATTCCAGTATTTTGGTTCAACTTTTACACCTAATGAAATAAACTTGCTTTTTCTGTCCTTAATAATCCGAAGATACAAAGGAGCCAGTCCAGTATTTTGATTTACTTTATCCTTTCTTAATACTACTTTTACGGTTGCCATGACAAAAAATATTTAAAATTTTTACATGACAAAAATAGTGTTTTTCTCTTAAAAAAGGTAAAACATGGGGTACAACAAAACTGTCCTTTTGTGTCCTTTTATGGGTATTTATGAAATCAGCAAAAAGCTCTACAATACTTATTATATAAGGATTTAAGCGGACACATAGAGACATTATGAGGACGTGTTATTTTTATACATTGTTGTGCTTAGTACTTGTTCTATTTTTTAATAAAAGGCAATATTGCTTTAATTATTTTCTCAAAGCCCCCAATCGATAAATCCTCATTTTTATCTGATTTATCTTCTGTCAATTCGATATTATTGCCAAAATATTTTTCTACTAATTTTGATTTAATATCTCTTTTTTGTTCTTCACTGTGTAGTTCTATAAATGGAGTAAGAGATGCTAACTCAAGTTCTAATTTTCGATTAATAGTTTCAAGTTTCCGATGTTTACTAGATTCTCTTGCTGCATATGTAGCAGGATATGATAGTGCTGCAGCAGCAATAACACGTATTAATGATTTTACCCAATCGTAATTTGCGGAACTAACATCCCAAATAGCATAAATTAACAAACCAGATAATACAGTCATAAAAGCTATTGCTAAATATCTCCAGAAATTTGCTGCAGTTTTATGTTCGTTAGCAATATTTTGATAATTCCCCGTTACACCAACGTTTCCAATAACATTAACAAGTTTTTTTGCTTCTTCAAGTTTAATTCCTAATTCGCTGACAATTTGTGAAGTGTCGGTATCTATTTTAGTAATTTTTTCCTCAATCTCTTTTTTGAAAGTTTCTCTATCTTGTGTTATTTCTTTACGGAAAGACTCTCTATCAGTCGTGATTTCTGTTCTATAAGTCTTTCTGTCATTTTCGTAATTTTGAGATGCAGTACTTTTGATACTTTCATAATTTGTTTGAAATTTACTAGTCAAATTAGTTATTTCATTTGTCTTAGCTGTAAGCAAATCAGATATTTGTTTTATCTCATTTTGTTTTGCTACTAAATCTGTTTGTATTTTCTTTAATTGCTCTTTTAGTTCTTGGTTTTCTTTTTCAACATCTCCAAGTTTTGCCTTGACTGTATTTTCAAAATTTGCTATACTTTTTGTAAAATTAAAGTCATTCTTGGAAAATGGAAGAGGTAAATTCTTAATCCTTGTAAGTGCTGCATTAAAATGATTATCTGCATTGTTTAAATGACCAGCATTATTATTTCCTAAAAAATTATTTATTTGAACCAATGCATTCTGTAATTCAGTTGAAATAGTATTCATTTCTGCAATTGGAACAAGAACAGGAATAGTCAGCTTTAATCTATCGTTTATATACTTGCATGCTGAATCATAAAAATTATACTTATCAACTTCAATTTTTGAAATAACTTCCTCTTGAGAAAGCCTATCAATTAGTTGATTTAATTTTTCATAAATCGGATGATTTTCAAATTCTGTTGATGTCATATTTTGTCTTTTTTTGTATTAAGCACAACGGTCGGCTCTATGGCAATGTAATTTGCGACAGCATATTATTTGCTATAGAGCGTGTTACCCACTGGCGTTTTATTAGTCCAACCATGCTATTTTACTTTTTATTATCTTTTTTACACCAGGAGTTGTATTTACAATTTGCAGATGTGCAGATTTTGGATTTACTACATTCTTCATAGGCATCAACCACATTCCTGAACAGTTAAAACTCCTGTCTAAAGTTACAATAATTAAAAATTTGCTATCTTTTCCAACGAGATTATTCAATCTTCTTGATTTTCCAGTTCTTCTTCCACTCTCATAAACTCGCCTTGTCTTTATCTCATACTTTATTCCATTTTTATCATATGCATCCACTCCTTTTTCATTTTTATTCTCATTAAGTATCAAATTGAGCTGTTGACATGCGTAAAATTCACCTAAATCTCCAACAATTCGACGACTCCGAATGATTCCAAATTTACGTAATGATTCATATAATCGACCAAATTTTAATATTTCATTTCTCTGACTAATTGGAATCTTAATCTCATTTTCTTCAATGGTATCATACTTTATTGAATTCAGAAATTTGTTACTTATTCCAACTTTTCCTTTTGGAAGTTGATTTGACTTGATAGAGATAATTTTTTTGGGGCGATAAATCAAGTCAAAATATACTATTACTAAAAAGTCAATCTCATCTATGTCAAGTTTTCCGATTCCGTTATTTAATTTCTCATTCTCAATTACTTTAGCTTTAATTTGATATTTGTTACCCTTAGAATCTATTCCGTCAACTGCTCGTGTGACTCTATCTGTTTTCTTTAAACCAAATTGGTTTGAAGCAACAAATTCACCAATTTCTCCTGTGAAACTATCCGTCCGGATAATTTTCAGATTGAATAGTTTATCACTTTGGTCAGCAAATTCCTTCAATAATTGTTGTTTCTCTTTATCTAGCATGGTCTTTCTTCGCTTGTGGGTAACGTTCGCGTGTAAGCACACACCCGCAGGGTTGAGTTTACACGCTGTTATAAACATGTGACTATCTTTTAATTATTATTTTTTCAGTTTTAATCCTT
>PKSZ01000068.1 GCA_002869425.1 Marinilabiliales bacterium | reverse complement strand
TACAGAAGATGAAAAAAAGAAACTGACAGAATTCATAAAAGAACAAGCACTTAAACCCGTGCTGCTGCTAAATACCCATTGTCACGTCGATCATATTTTCGGTAATCAATTCATTAAGAACACATACAATATCGAATATTGGGCACATACAGGAGACAAACCCATACTGGAAAATGCAGGTAGTTTTGGTGCAGTGTATGGATTCAATGTGGAAACACCACCTTCCATTGATAAACCAATAAATGATGGTGATACAATCCAATTTGGAAACTCAACATTACTTGCCATACACGTTCCAGGTCATTCTCCCGGAAGCATTGTTTTTTATAATGAAGCTCAAAACTTTATGATTGTTGGTGATGTGCTTTTCAGGGGAAGCATTGGCAGATCAGATTTACCCGGTGGTGATCATGAAACACTTATCAATGGTATACGGAATAAATTGTTCTCTAAACCTGAAAATACAATTGTGTATCCAGGACACGGTCCGGAAACATCTATCGAATACGAGAAAGAGTACAATCCCTTTTTTAATTAGTTCCCTGGTAATAAATAATTGAAGTTGCAATACCAATACCAATGCCGATCAAAGATCCCTTAATTACACTTTGAACACGCTTGGCTTTTGCACCCTCTTTGAAGCCTCTTAAATAGTAATCATCATCCATTTTTTCACTACAAAATTTTTGTGTTTTCTGATCACTAATGGGAATGGCTTCAAATACTGCACTATAGCTTGCTGCCGGCAGAAATGAATATAAAACATTATACTTCATCGAATATATAATAATTGGTGAAGCCAATCCAACAAAAACCCCACTGGCAAATGCCACAGGTGCTTTATAATTCTCAAAAGCATTTTTCTCTCCATACACAAAACTGCGCATCTGATCTACAGTAAGAAACATTGCTTCAAGGGTATCTGGTGAATATATCACATACTCCTGACCTGTACTATCCGTGATGGAAAAAATTGAAAATAAATCGTAATCACGAATTTTGTCACGCTTATTTTTAAAAAGCAATAATTCCGATTCTTCATCCAGTTTATAGTTGGATATTTCGTCCTGCTCTCCACTTAAGAACAATAAATGATATTGAGCAAACCCCTGATATCCAAACAATAAAACAATTGAAATTAATAATACTCGGTGAAAAATCATTTGTTATAATTTTGTTTACAAACATAAGTAATTTTTTAGTATTAATATTTCTTCTTACTACTTTTACCACACAGAGACATAAACAAATTAAATACAATATTCATGATAACAGATAAATTTGTTGACAGGCATATTGGCCCGAGAGAGCAGGAATTAACCAGCATGTTAAAGAAGATAGGAGTTGATTCATTGGATCATTTGATCGATGAAACTGTTCCTAAGAAAATCAGACTTCAAAACAAACTCAACCTGCCAGAAGGTATGAGTGAATATGAATATACTATTCATCTCAAGGAAATTGCTTCAAAAAACAAACAGTTTCGTTCTTATATAGGACAGGGCTACTATAATACAATTACACCTGCCGTTATTCAACGAAATATTTTGGAAAATCCAAGTTGGTATACTTCATATACTCCGTATCAGGCAGAAATTTCTCAAGGAAGGTTGGAAGCTCTTCTTAATTACCAAACAATGGTTATGGACCTTACAGGAATGGATATGGCAAATGCCTCTCTTCTGGACGAAGCAACAGCAGCTGCCGAAGCAATGATTATGCTTTACAATGCAAGGCCAAGGTCTATGGTGAAAGATAATGCAAATGTATTTCTGGTAGATGAAAATATTTTTGAGCAAACACTAAAAGTTGTAGAAACAAGAGCTCTTCCTCTAAATATTGAAATTAAGAAAAGTAACTATTCTGCATTTGATATCAATGATAAAGTATTTGGGGTACTTGTTCAATATCCTGCTGGTGATGGAGATATACGCAATTATGAAGAAATGGCAGCAAAAGCACATGCTACAAATTGCAAAGTTGCTGTAGCCGCAGACTTATTGTCACTTGCATTGCTTAAAACACCAGCTGAATGGGGTGCAGATGTTGTGGTTGGCTCAACACAAAGGTTTGGTCTTCCCATGGGTTTTGGTGGTCCTCATGCTGGATATTTTGCAACTAATGAAAGCTTCAAGCGACATATTCCGGGAAGAATTATTGGTGTTTCTAAAGATGCAAATGGTAAGCTAGCCTTAAGAATGGCTCTTCAAACAAGAGAACAGCATATAAAAAGAGAAAGAGCGACTTCCAATATTTGTACAGCACAAGCTTTACTCGCCAATATGTCTGGAATGTATGCCGTGTATCATGGTCCTGAAGGAATAAAAAAAATAGCTGAAGAAGCACACTCAATTGCTGGATATATTTCAGAAAAAATTGAAAAGCTTGGCTACGAACAACTAAACAAAAGTTTTTTCGATACCTTAAAAATAAAGCTACCGGATTCTGTTTATTCTGATCAGATCAAAAAGATTGCTTTGAATAAGGAAATAAACCTTAACTACATTGATAACAAAACAGTTGGCTTAAGTACTGATGAGAGTATTACAGAGAAAGATATAGAAGATATTATCAATATTTTTGCTGAAGCTGTGGGACAAAAATACACACAGGAAAACATTCAGCATAAAACATATTTAAACCCTTCATTTTTGAGGGAAAGTAATTACCTCCAGTTACCTGTTTTCAATTCTTATCACTGCGAAACAGAAATGATGAGATATATTAAAAAACTGGAGCGTAGAGACTTTTCACTTACGCATTCTATGATATCATTGGGTTCATGTACAATGAAGTTAAATGCAGCAGTACAAATGATACCTGTAACATGGCCTGAGTGGAATATTCATCCATTTGTTCCAACAGAACAATCTCAAGGATATAAAAAACTAATTAAAGAATTGGGAAATGATCTTTGTGAGATTACTGGATTTTCAGGCATTTCTTTTCAGCCCAATTCAGGAGCAGCCGGTGAATACAGTGGCTTACTTACTATTCGAGGATATCATGCAAGCAGAGGACAAGGACATAGAAACATTGTACTTATACCTGCATCTGCACATGGAACCAATCCAGCAAGTGCTGTAATGGCCGGAATGAAAGTTGTTGTTGTAGCTTGCGATGAAAATGGAAATGTAAACATTGATGATCTAAAAGCCAAAGCAGAAGAACATAAAGATAATTTATCTGCTTTTATGATTACTTATCCTTCGACACATGGTGTATTTGAAGAAGCCATTATGGATATGAATAAAACAATTCATGATAATGGTGGCCAGGTATATATGGATGGTGCCAATATGAATGCACAGGTTGGACTTACCAACCCTGGTTTACTGGGAGCAGACGTGTGCCATCTGAACCTTCACAAAACATTTGCAATACCACATGGTGGTGGTGGACCTGGTGTTGGACCCATATGCGTTGCAGAGCATCTTGTACCATTTCTTCCAAAGCATCCTGTAATTGAAACAGGTGGTGAGAATGGACCGGAAGCTATCAGTGCTGCGCCTTACGGAAGTGCCAGCGTTTTATGCATTTCTCATGCTTATATTAAACTACTCGGTGAAGAAGGTTTAACTTATTCAACCAAAATTGCAATTCTAAATGCCAATTATCTGGCATCTTCACTTAAAGACAAATACAAAATTCTTTATACTGGTGAATTTGGAAGAGTTGCCCACGAAATGATACTTGAGTGCAGAAACTTCAAGCCAGAAAGTGGTATTACTGAAACCGACATTGCCAAAAGACTAATGGATTATGGTTTCCATGCTCCTACCCTTTCATTCCCTGTTCATGGAACACTCATGGTTGAACCTACAGAAAGTGAATCATTACAGGAGTTGGATAGGTTTATAGAAGCAATGGAAAGCATTCATAATGAGATAGAAGAAGTTAAAAATGGCCAGGCAGATAAGGAAAACAATGTATTAAAAAATGCTCCTCACACTGCCGAACTGGTAATCTCAGACAATTGGGACAAGCCCTACAAAAGAGAAAAGGCAGCGTACCCATTAGCATGGATTGCAGAAAACAAGTTTTTCCCATCCGTTGGAAGAATTGACGATGCTTTTGGAGATAGAAACCTGATGTGTTCCTGCAAACCCATCTATGAATATGAAAGCTGATTGTAAACAGACGATATAACTAAAATGGCCGATCTTACAATCGGCCATTTTTTTATTTTACAATAATTCTTTTCATAAATTGCATATCACACTGTCGTAATTTCAACAAATAAACTCCTGCTTCCAGGTGTGATATATCTATCATAACCATATTATCATTTCGTACCAGCATATTGCTTCCCATTACATCAGCCCCCATTGTATTTACAACAGATATTTCCACATCATCTGAACCTATATTTTTAACGTATAATATATCATCGACAGGATTTGGAAATACCTCCACATCTCCTGTCTTTAATATTTTCACAGATTGTATTTCAGAATAGCTGTAATTGTTATCAAAATCAATTTGCTTTAAACGATAGTATGAAATTCCGGGCAAAGGTCGTTTATCGGTGAAAATATAATCCAAAACTTGATTACTATAACCGGCTCCATCGACTCTTCCCACGGGATAAAAATCATGCCCATTATCGGATCTTTCTATAACGAAGTGACTATTGTTGGTTTCACTGGCTGTTTCCCAATTCAGGTCAACAAACTCTGTAAGTTTGTTGTATTCAACTTCAAAAAACAAAAGCTCTACTGGTAAAGTTGAAGAGATACCTGATAAAACCACATTAAAAGATGAGGGTGTTCCTCCATTTCCATCAACCACCAGATAATATGTACTTCCTGCGGTTAAATCGTAAATCGTATCATGACTAGGTGTAGCTGCTACTGTATCACAAGGATCATTTGCATCAGAAAAATAAATACCCGGATTTGAATAATTGGTTCCTGCTGAAGAGAATGTTCCACCACATGATCCTTCCACAATTCCCCACTGTATACTTCCTTCCAGATCGTAAAAAGAAAGCACCACACTATCTGTAGTTGGCTCAAATGCAAACCAGGCAAGATTCTCAGTTGATGCTGCACAAAATGTACCCGATACCGGATCATTGGGACCAAAACTATAATTACAACCCGCATTATTTCCACTTACGGTATCGGAATCTGCAAGGATATAGGCTCCCCCACATTCATTATTGGAAGCATTGGCCATTGAATTAAATGAAAAAGTATAATCGTAAAAATCTTCCGGATTATCCTCAATAACAGTATTGGCTCCTCCATAATCATCAATTAAATATTTTGCATGATCAATTACAAAATAATAGGTTCCCTGGCCAAGATAAATAGCTTGACAAGGTATTGTATCTTCAAAAACTCCTTCGTATGATGCATAGCTATTGTGTCCGTTCGCTCCTGTACTATCCATTCCATAACACAAGCTATCCGTATGAAACCAATCGCTTTCTCTAAAATCATCAGGACACCATGTTGTAACGCTTACTATTGGGTAATCGTAAGTTAAAGAATTGTTATCAACTGTTAAATCATAGGTAATATACTCCCCAGCTGGATCAGTAACCGTATATGTATACCACCTGTCTTCCGTATCCCAACCATAATATAACAAATCGCTTGTACCATTTCCATTCAAATCATAATAGAAATAGTCACAAGCTTCATCCCAATGATTTCCTGCCCCATCGGTTGTGTTGGCATCAACAAAAGGAACACCCAGAGCATTGATATCAATTGCATTGGCACAATTTGATCCCCCACCGCTTGATGAACTGACTCCATGAGCTTCTGTACAAAATCCAAAGGTTCCCTGGCGATTAGAATTTCCCTTGTTATCTATTGAAATATAATATGTTTCACCTATGGTAAGTCCTGTAAAAGTTGCTGTTTCGCCCCATGCAGGACAGGAGTAACCGTATACATTCCAAGTCACTGCCGAAGCACAAGGTAAGGTAGCTGGTTGCATTAAATGTATTTCTGCATTATCACCTCCAATGGTTCCCGCATACACCGTAACATCCATGGCTGTTGAGTCGGCAACAAATTTAAAAAAGGTTTCATACTGAAAATTATCTCCACAACCCAGCGTTACAAAAGACTCATTAGGAAATATTGATGTAGCCCCGACATTACTAAATGGATATCCTGCCGGACAAAAAGTCTGGGGTATGGTTATGGTTGCGCATGGATCAGAATCGGGTGTACCTAATATTTCTTCATCACCTACAATATTAAAATAGCCTTCCTCTCCTGAAGCCGTAGATACCATAAGGTGATACTCCTGACCTGCAGTTAATCCTGTAAACATTATTGTACCATCCGGATCACCACAATAATCTGAAACATAAGTCATATCTGCATCAGCAGGACATGCATCGTTTTTTATGGTCAACAACAACTCTACATCTCCAACAAAAGAATAATTGGCAAAATCAAGTATTATTTCATCATTGGAACCGGTTAAGGTCAAGTCATACCACACCGATGGATTTCCAGATGGAACACAACCTCCATACCAGTCGACATTGGCATTGCAATTGTACTGATCGGTAAGATATGTAGAACCATCCAGTGATAGAGTTGTAGAGTTACAAGCATCATCATTTCCAGGAGCTGCTTCACTACCACAGGCACAAGCATCACAAGGCCCACCACAATCAACACCCACCTCATTGGCGTCCTGCACAGAATTGACACACTGGCAATCAACACAATCAGAACCGCCACAATCCACTCCTGTTTCATCCGCATCCTGAACGCCATTATCGCAATGTGGGCAAGCCGGACAATCTGCTCCACCACAATCAACATCTACCTCATCAGCATCCAGCACTCCATTAGCACAGTGCGCAGTAATTACGTTAATGGTATAATCTTCCCAGTCAACATAGGTATTATATGCATCGCAAGGTGTAGGAGCAGCGGTTGAACTCCCATATTTCATTACAACACGCATGGTTGTTGTACCTACAGCTGCCGTTGCCGGTACTGTAATCAAGACATTTCGCACTTCACGCGTACTGTTTGTACTATTAACAGGGCTAACAATCTCCTCACCTGTATCTGAAAAATCCCCATCATTGTTCCAATCTATCCAAGCAGCAGACCATCGTCCGGTTGTTGAAGTCTGATAGGTTACCAACGTTAAATAATAAGACTCTGATATTATCAAAGAAGTAGATTGGCCTGTATTTACATAACCATCAAAAGTTGTGCTATTGGATATCTCATTAATAGTAACTTCTTCAATGTAGCCATATGTATTAAGACTGCCAGAAACAGAGCAATAACTCCAACAACCAAAGCCCTGAATCTGACGACCAGTAACTGCATTGTCTACAAAAGTGCAAATTCCTGGCCCACTACCATCAGCATCTGTTTCTGTACGTGAGATATTCGCATCGGTTATAGAAGCATGAATGGAATCACAACCCGTTGCAGAACTACTTACATCATATGCCAACCAAAAATACCCATAAGAATCTTCAGCAATATCTTCAGCTAATCCAGTAAAAGATATACCATCGGCAATATTATTATCTGTGCCAACTAGATTTGTAGTTGCAAATGTTGAGGTAGCTGTATAATATAAATATGCTGCTGTAACATCTGCATCGTCATCATTTTCAGGCGTAAACACAAAATCTGTAAACCTCCAATTATCGTTTTGTGCTCCGCTTTTGGGATGATCAACAAAAATTCTTAATATTGGGACATCCGTATCACCCTTGCTTACAGAAGCATTGGAAGCATCAGAGATTGTTATTGAATAGTTCTCTGCATGAGCCTGCATTACAAATAACACAAGACATACAAAAACTGTTATTATTTTTCTTAGCATCTTATTCATTGCTCTCCACTTTTGAAAGCTTAATATTAATAGCATTCACTTCGGGCTTTCTTCTTTCATCCTTATTTTCTTTTGGTACAAAATCCTTTCGGTATACTTTGAATTTGCATTCTTGTTTCTCAACAAGAATTGAATCACTATCTACTTTAACAACTTTTTGTATAGATACCCTTTCTATTCTTTTTTTGTCTTCTGTTTTTCTAAATCCTTCTTTTTTTACATGAGATTGAGCCATCAATAAACCATTGCCCATCAAGACAATAGAAACAATCAAAAATATTTTCCTTAAATTATTCATAATTATTTATGAAATAAACCTGCCTTAATGATACAACTTCTCTGCTTCACAAATGTAATACATTACAATCCTTAAGTCAATTTATTCAGAGTATTTTGTACTTATTTATACGTACATATCACTATTTAGTTATCATTAACAGGAAATAAATGATAAAACTGATGATTTATTTGATTAAAGTTTCATTATCGCGATTTCTGAAACTTACCCAAATTGGTAATAACTAAAACGATGACCAGAACCAGAACCAAGGCAATAAAAATTTTGGTTCTCTTTTGTTGAGATAATTCAAGTTCTTTTCGAATATTATCTGCCTTCAGCATTTCAATTTCCGCTTGCTTTCTCTCCGAATCATACCTGGCTTCAAGCTCTGCAATAACAGCAGTTTTTTGATTACTGAACAATGAATCTTTAAAACAGACGTGGGTTTTATAGGCATCAAGTGCCTTTCCCAATTTTCCGGTTTTTGTATAAACATCACTAAGAATAGAATAGGCATTTGAAAGTGCAGACCGGTCATTTACAGCATAAGCCAGCTGAATACTTGAATCGAGCATAGATTTTGCTTTTGAATAATTTGCCTGCTGGTAATATATGGTTGCGATATTGTTCATAAAGACCGTAACATCTGTCATATTTCTCAGGGAATCGGAAATATTTAATGCTCGCTTATACAAATTTAGCGCTTTATTAATATTGCCCAAATCCTGTTCAATTACACCAATATTATTAATGGCATTAACAACCTGTACTTCATTGCCAGAAATTTCTGCTATGGATAATGATTTTTTATGATATTCAAGTGCTGATTTATTATCCCCCATTCTCTGGTAAATTACTCCAATATTGTTTAGTGCAGTTGGAATTTGCTCATTGTCAACTATTTTTTGCATCAATTCTAATGATTGCTTGTTATACTGCAATGCCTTTTCATAATTTTCCCAGATTGTATAGACAATACCTACATTGTTCAGACTTTTGATAACTCCTGCTGTATCGCTCAGAGCTCTATACCCATCCAGCGCCTGCTAAAAATATTCAAGAGATTTATCGTATGCTCCCCATTTATGATATACAATTCCCAGATTATTACTGGCAGAAGCGACACCAGGCATATAATCAATTTTTTGTGAAATATCTAAGGCCTTATTACTCAGCAATAGTGATGTCTGCGATGAATCCCAAACAATTCTACCTGCTCTTTGGTTAAGCTTCTCCACTAAAATTGTATCTGCATTTTCTCCTGATAAAGAAAAAGACAAAACGAAAAGTATATAAAACAACAAATATTTCATTCTATACAAAATACAACAATTGATTATCAATAGCGGAAAGCCTCAAAAACCATATAAATACTAAAAAGGGGCTTTTCAGCCCCTCTGTTTATTTATGCACTTTCGGTTGGCATTTTCCTGTCAACTTTTTTAATAAGGCCTTGCAACACTTTTCCAGGCCCAACCTCAGTAAAATGAGAAGCACCGTCTGCCAGCATATTTTTTACTGTTTGTGTCCATCTAACCGGAGCAGTCAGCTGGGCAATAAGATTTTTCTTTATTTCCTCAGGATCTGTTACTGGTTTTGCACTTACATTTTGATAAACAGGGCATACAGGCTTTGAGAAGCTTGTATTGTTTATAGCAGCTTCAAGTTCTGCTCTTGCGGGCTCCATTAGAGGAGAATGAAAAGCACCACCTACTTGTAGTTTTAATGCCCTTTTTGCTCCCAGTTCAGTAAGTTTTTCACAGGCAATATCGATTCCCTTGAACGAGCCGGATATTACCAACTGACCAGGACTATTATAATTTGCCGGTACTACAACCTCATCAATCTCTTTGCAGGTTTTTTCAACAAGCTCATCTTCCATTCCAACGATGGCAGCCATGGTTGATGGTTCAGCTTCACAAGCCTTCTGCATTGCCTGAGCACGAGCAGAAACCAGCTTTAATCCATCCTCAAAAGATAAAGCACCACTGGCCACCAGAGCTGAGAATTCACCTAAAGAATGACCGGCAACCATTTCAGGCTTAAAACTATCGCCCATGGTTTTGGCCAATATCAC
>PKSZ01000066.1 GCA_002869425.1 Marinilabiliales bacterium | reverse complement strand
TTGACCACTAATGTATGAAGCCTTATCGGAGCCTAAAAATACTACAACATCTGCAACTTCATCGGCCTCACCTCCTCTTTTCAAAGGTATTTTTTCATTCCATGCATTCCTTACATCTTCTGGCAGCTGTCCTGTCATCTCAGTTATAATGAAGCCCGGAGCAATGGCATTACATCTAATATTTCGTGCACCCACTTCCTTGGCTATTGACTTTGTAAATCCAATGATACCTGCTTTTGAAGCAGAATAATTAGATTGACCTGCATTTCCTCCTACACCTACAACAGAACTAATATTGATAATAGAACCTTTGCGCTGTTTCATCATGGGACGCAAAACTGCTTTTGTATAATTGAATACAGACTTAAGATTCACATTCAAAACCATATCCCATTGCTCTTCTGTCATTCTCATTAACAAACCATCCTTTGTAATCCCGGCATTGTTAACCAAAATATCAATCTGACCAAAATCAGATGCAACCTTACCCACCAAATCCTGTGCCTGCTCAAAATTGCTTGCATCAGAAACATAACCAGCTGCTTTAACGCCAAGCTGTTCCATTTCTTTAACCAGAGATAACATATTTTCATCTTCACGAATATCTGTAAAAGCAACATTTGCACCATTTCTGGCATATGTAAGTGCAATAGCTCTTCCAATTCCACGCGATGCACCGGTTATCAAAGCTGTTTTTCCCTCAAGTAATTTCATAATGTTTGTTTTTTCGTTTGAAACAAAATTAATAAACTAAAATTAAATAAGACAATCTGCTTGTTCATAATGATAAGGTCATCCGTTTTATTATTTACATTTATTCTTTATATTTGAAGAATGAACAATATACAGGGAGATATGAAACTGATTCCATTATATTTATTTTTATTCGCTTTTATATTCACTTCTTGTGATTACACAGAAGATTATTATTATGCTCCAGAATATGTAAATCCAATACCAAATCCGTTGCAGGATACGATTGGAGATAATGTCGATTTTGGCGAAATGAAAGCCATTGTTAATGGTGAATCATGGAGTAGTGATTCTGTATGGGCTCAAATCACGGGAGGTCGAATCAATATTACCGGACAAAATACAGATGGGGGAACACAAATATTACTGGTTGCCAATGGTACATCTCCACAGACATACAACCTGGACAACTCCAGCACAAGCCATGCTTATTATACAGATCAGGGCATTACATATTTCAACTTTAGTGGCAATATGGTAATTTCTGAAATTAATGAAGCAGACAAACTCATATCCGGAACTTTTGTTTTCGATGCATCAGAAAGCGGAGGTGATTCCAGAACTGTAACCAATGGAATATTTACAAATGTTCGATATTTTGGCGATATTCAAACGGAAAATTTAATGTCTGTCGAAATTGATAACTCCGGGCAAACATGGTCACCTGAAGTTATTACAGCAACACTTGCCAATAGTCAAATTAAAATAACCGGTAGCACAACAAGTGGTAGTCTTGCATTGGAGATATATCTTCCAGAAAATGTAATGGCACCATCACAAAACCCACTTGATTCAGTTACTGCACCCAAAGCAAGATATATTTCTTCGGGTAGTGAATTTGTTTCAAAAAGTGGTAACGTAAATATTAGCGTTCATGATTTTTCAAGCAATCAATTAACCGGAACCTTTTATTTCGATGCTGGAGTCATTGGTTCTCCGATTGTTGACCATACCTTAACATCAGGTTCTTTCACTGTTACATATACTGAATAGCCATGAAAAATATTTTATTCTTACTATCCATTATTACTATTTTCTCATTCACTTCCTGTACAAAGTGTACAAACTGCGTAATAAAAGACGGTAGTGAAGCTGTAGTAACCTACCCTGAATTTTGTGGTAGTCCATACGAAGTTAAATCATTTACCAAAGACATTGAATTTGATGCAGGAAACCTTCAGTGTATTACCTGTACAATACTTGCCAGTGATCAGTCTTCCATAATGCATGTGTATGAAAATATTTATGGCAGTGAAGAGGAAATTATAGAATTTAAGGAAAAACTCATCAAACGCACGCAACTTGAAGGGTGGTTTTATGATTGCTCGGAAATAAAGAAAAATTTTGGTGAAGCAATATGTGATTAACTAAAAAAGACCGCTAAGCGGTCTTTTTTTTGATCTTTTCTATCTATATATTTTATAATGCTTTTTTCATTACATCGCCTATCTCTGCAGGAGATTCAACAACATGAATTCCGCATTCTGCCATAATTTTCATTTTGGCAGCGGCAGTATCATCCTTTCCTCCTACAATAGCACCAGCATGCCCCATTCTTCTACCTTTCGGTGCAGTTTGACCAGCAATAAATCCCACAACCGGTTTTGTTCCGTTTTCTTTAATCCAACGTGCAGCATCAGCTTCCATGGTTCCACCAATTTCACCAATCATAACAATACCATCGGTTTCTGGGTCATTCATAAATAACTCAACGGCATCTTTTGTTGTTGTACCAATAATCGGATCGCCTCCGATACCAATGGCTGTGCTAATTCCTAATCCTGATTTAACAATCTGATCAGCTGCCTCGTATGTAAGCGTTCCTGATTTAGAAACGATTCCAATTTTTCCTTTCTCAAAAACAAAACCCGGCATTATTCCAACTTTAGCTTCCTCTGGTGTTATTACACCCGGGCAATTTGGACCTACAAGCCTGGCTTCCTTGCATTTAAGATACTCCTTTACTTTCACCATATCCTGTGTAGGGATTCCTTCAGTAATACAAATAATAACCTTAATCCCGGCATCGGCACTTTCCATTATTGCATCCGCAGCAAATGGTGGCGGCACAAAGATAATCGATGTATCTGCCTGCATCTCTTTTACAGCATCAAGTACTGTATTAAAAACAGGTTTGCCAAGATGTTCTGTTCCTCCTTTACCTGGTGTTACACCTCCAACTACATTTGTTCCATAATCAATCATCTGACTGGCATGAAAAGAACCTTCACTTCCCGTGAAACCCTGAACAACAATTTTTGAATTTTTATTTACCAATACACTCATGAGAATTGTAATTATTTTGTACTATCACTCTTTCAAAAATAGATTTTTTACCATTGAGTTCAAAACGAAATACCATGATAAATATCTTTATTTATTATTAAATGATTTAAATGTATAGATATAATTACCCGAAACCCTTATTTTTGTAACAAATTCATTCAATGAATTACGAATCAAACCATAATGATACAATATGTGCCCTGGCTACGGCAGGAACTGGTGGAGCAATTTCTGTTATCAGAATTTCAGGCAATAAAGCTATAGAAACAGGTAATAAGCTGATGAAATTAAAATCAGGCACACTATCTGAATTACCTGGAGGCAGCTTTCACTTTGCACGAATTATTGACAATGAAGAGCTTGTGGATGAAGTAATTGTAAATATTTTCAGGTCTCCTCATTCTTATACTGGAGAAGACACCCTTGAAATCAGTTGTCACGCCTCAATCTATATACAGCAAAAAATTCTTACAATGCTGAACAATCATGGGATAAGAATTGCGCAACCGGGTGAATTCACGCAACGAGCTTTTCTCAATGGCAAAATGGATTTATCACAGGCCGAAGCTGTTGCTGATATTATTGCAGCTCAATCTAAAAATGCCCACAAAATAGCATTTGATCAAATGCGAGGAGGTTACAGCTCTGAAATAAAATCCTTACGCGATCGATTGGTAAAATTGACCGCTTTAATGGAACTGGAATTGGATTTTTCAGAAGAAGATGTTGAATTTGCAGACAGAGATGAGTTATTTAGCCTTGTGAATGAAATAAAAAATAAAATAAAATCATTAACCCGTTCATTTTCTTTTGGGAATGCAATAAAAAATGGTATCCCTGTAACCATTGCCGGAGAACCCAATGTGGGAAAAAGCACGCTGCTTAACCTATTACTCAACGAGGATAAGGCCATTGTTAGTAATATTCCAGGAACAACGAGAGATACTATTGAAGACATATTCAATATTGAGGGAACAGATTATAGATTTATTGATACAGCCGGAATCAGAAATACAGACAATGACATAGAAAATCAAGGTATCAGCAGAACCTTTAAAAAAATCCGACAATCTAAAATTGTGTTGTATTTAACTGACAATAATACAAACTATACCTCTCTTGATAAACTATTGAATG
This sequence comes from Marinilabiliales bacterium, assembly GCA_002869425.1. Taxonomy (GTDB): domain Bacteria; phylum Bacteroidota; class Bacteroidia; order Bacteroidales; family BM523; genus BM523. Next base: position 6,026 of record PKSZ01000066.1, on the reverse strand, counting down.
AAATCAATACGATCAAGGCAGAAAATACTGAACTCAAGCTTATTTTAGTAGTAAACAAAACAGATCTTTTCAATCCTGAAGAAAATATTTTTAAAGAATTGTTATCCCATAAAGCCATTGACGATTATGTGATGATCAGTTCACTTAAAAATGATAATTTGCATGTTCTTCATGAATCAATTCATGCAGCATCGGAAATAGACCGAATTGAAGGAAATGAAATTATTGTCAGTAATATAAGACATTTTGAAGCTTTGAAAAAAGCCAATACAGCCATTGAACAATCTATCGAAGGCTTTGATAATAAAATCCCAACAGACCTGATCGCAATAGATGTAAGACAGGCTATCAGCCATCTGAGCTCAATTACAGACATGATACACCACAATGAAGTTCTGGGGTATATTTTTGAGAATTTTTGTATTGGGAAGTAATTCTCTAACAATCAAAACACTAACCAAGTTAATAAAAAACACAGTCTATCGGCGCTTGATTCTACATATTCCAAATAGTTAGTAATATATTAAACATACATTTAACTGATATTCTGAATCATACAATATTATTTATACTAATTGTAAAAAATTAAATCGATTTAATTATGAAAATTACTTTTCATTTCCTATTTTTATCGGATAACTCTCTAATAATGTTTAATTTACTAACGCTATGAAAAGACTAATTCCCCTCATTATCTTTGTTTTAACAATTACCGGTGTTTTCGCACAAACAACAACAACAAGAATTCTAAACTGGGATGGCATTGACCGCGAATATATTGAATATATCCCTTCCATTTATGATGGAAACACCGCTGCCCCCGTTGTTTTTTGTCTGCATGGTTTGGGCGACAATATGTCTAATTTCTCAGGTATTGGTTTTCAGCAAATTGCCGATCAAACCGGATGGATTGTAATTACACCGCAGGCTCTTATGGCTACTATCCAATTTGTAGGAGACCTTGGAACTGCATGGAATTCTGGTGCCGGAATTGAAAATGCTCCCATGTTGGGAAATGTAATTCTAAATGAAGGCGTTGACGATTCAGGCTTCCTGATGGCTGTATTGGATTCGCTGGAAAACAATTACAACATTAATACGGACTCTGTTTTTTTCACGGGCTTTTCTTTGGGCGGATTCATGAGCAACCGTATGGGTGCTGAACATTCAGATAGAATTACGGCAATTGCTTCTGTTAGCGGAACAATTGGTAAATTTTTCACTCCCAATCCTGCACAAAACATAAAAGCAATGCATATACATGGCGATTCAGATTCACAAATCGCATATGAAGATGCAGGATTTGACACAGGAATGGGTGTTTATTCAATAGGAATGGGTGCTGAAGAATGTGTGGAATATTGGCGATCCTTTAACAACAGTGATCCTACACCCATAGTTACATACTATCCTGATACGCAGGCAGATGGAAAAACATTTGAAAGGTATTTCTATGATAATGGGGATAATGGTTCTTATAATGCATTTATTAAAGTAATTGGCGGCGACCACGAATGGTATTACGCACCGGTTAATGATATCGACTATACTACTGAGATTTACAAATTTTTCACCAACACCATGGACTTCCCAACTACTATTACTGAAAAAGATAAAAATATTGAAATGAGTCTATACCCTAACCCTGCTAGCAGTACTGTGCATATATCAACAAAAGGAATAAATAATTACACACTGGAGTTGGTTGATATTACAGGCAAAAGCCTGCTAAAAACATCAGGAAATAAGAATAATGCAATAATTGATATTTCAACTTACCCTCAAGGAATGTACTTTGTATCAGTGAAAAGTGATAAAGAAAACTTTGTGCAAAAACTTATCATTCGATAAATATTTTTCAATTATTAGAAAAAGCCCTTAATTGGGCTTTTTTTTGTACCCTAAATTAAGAAGCTTATGAAGCACTTATCAATTATTGTATGTTTCGGTGTTCTTTTGGTGCTTTTTGAAGCAGCTGCACAAACCCCACCTGCATCTATTAATTCTGTGTCTCAGTTCAAGGACAATATTTTATTGATCTATTCCACGCATGAAAAAACAAAAGAATTAAATAAAACGGTTCATTCATTCTGTAAAAAAATTCAAAAACACATATTCAAAGAAAGTAAGCTAATATCCGATGATAAAGCTTTGGCTATGGATGTATCAGATTACAACCTGATTGTTTACGGAACACCAAATGGTAATAGCTTTATAAACAAATATAAAAGTGTTTTACCAGTAACAATAGATTCAAACCAAATTTCTGCTATAAAAACCTATGAAGGAGAAAACACGGGTATTGTGCTGGCCTGGAATAATCCTGTAAACAGTTCCAGAAATATGCTCATTTATTCTAGTTTAACTGCTGAAAATATTCACCAAATGAACTACGTATACCATGGACCTACGCAATATGTTATTTCCAGCGAATATAAAGAGCTGGAATCGGGTTACTTTTGGACGGATACTATTACGAAGAAATGGAAATGCTCCAAACTGCCTTTATTAATGGATTCTTTGTTTACGCCAGAACAAATAGCAGAAGATATTGATTACATGATAAATACAATGGAAAGTGTACATCCAAATCTGTACGATTACGTTGATCAGACAAATTTCAAATCATCGAAAGATTCAATTATTAGCAGTATTAACACCCCCATTACACGCATTGACCTGTTCTTAAAAACATCGCCATTGATCAGTTCACTGAAAGATGGTCATACGCGAATATATTTTCCTAGTGAAGAATGCACATATTATTTGGAAGAAGAACAAAATTTCATCCCTTTCCTGATTAAAATAATAAACGATAAAATTTACATGGACACCTGTATACAATGTGGTTCAGTTCAGGGAAATGAAATTACTTCAATTAATGGAGTCGATTGTTCACAAATGCTGCAGGATTTCAGAAATATGACCAGCGGAGAAAAAACTTCATTTAAAGACAGGCTTATTGAAAACAATTTTCAAAAGTATTACAGATTACTCAATGGCCCATATGATAGTTTTGAAATAGAATATTATCCCAAAGATGGTAAAACAAGAACAAGTATCTTAAAGACAATAAGATATGATGAATATAAGAAAATGAGAAATGCACGAAACCACTTCGAGCAGTACTATACTTATAAGAAACTAAATCAGCATACCGGACTGATTGAATTCAATTCCTTCCAAAATGCTGAAGAGTTTAAAACCTTTCTTAAAGAAACATTTACAAAAATTAAAACAGACAGTATTCAAAACCTCATTATTGATATACGAAAAAACGGAGGAGGAAACTCCTACCTTGGAGACTTGCTAATATCATATATCTGGACAAAACCATACCGGATGTTTGCAAAAGTAGACATTAAACAATCTGAACATAATCAATCATACAGAAGCATTAAAGAAAGGATATTTGGAAACAATAATGACAGCATAATAACAATAAACGTAGATCCACACAAACCCAATAATAAGAAAAATGACCTAATTTTCCATGGAAATGTATACGTTCTGACCAGTGAGTACACGTTTTCGTCTGCTACAGATTTTGCAGCGGCTATAAAAGATTACAAAATGGGGGAAATTATTGGTTCCGAAACAGGAGGACTAGCAACCTGCTATGGAGATATTTTATCTTTTGTTATGCCCAATACAAAGCTAATGTTTGGTGTTTCTTTCAAACACTTTACAAGGCCCGGTGATTTTGATGATGGCAAAGGTGTTATTCCAGACCATATTGTTAATTTCAACTCTAAGGATATAAGCAAAAACAATGATAAAGTTCTGAACTTCACACTAGATTTGATAAATCACAGCCAAAACAATTCATTATAAAAACAGTACCAACAATTAATAATTATCATCTACTACTCATACAATTCATGATAAATACTGTATAAAAGAGGAATCAAAAGTCTGGCTTAGTATATTGCCTTTCACCAGTCTAACAATTATTTTTCAACCGGTTTTAACTTTGCCATTGCAATCAAGACAAAACTTAAAATGAAAAATACAGATAAAAGCAGAGCACTGCTTCTCATACTACCTGTGAAATGCTCAAGCAAACCGAAACTAAACATACCCAAAACAATTGCCAGCTTTTCCGTGCTATCGTAAAAACTGAAGTATGAAGCTGTATCTTTTGATTTCGAAGGTATTAATTTTGAAAAAGTCGAGCGCGCCTGCGACTGAATGCCTCCCATTACCAGCCCTACAAAAGCAGCCATAATATAAAAATGAATTTCTGTATTAATAAAATATGCGGCAACACAAATTGTAATCCAAATAATGAGCATACTCATTAATGAGGTTTTATTCCCCAGCTTCATACTCACCCTGCTAAAAAGAATTGAACCAACAATCCCAAGCAGTTGAATAATTATTATGGTAATAATCAGCTTTGTTCCTTCTATTCCCAGTTCAGTGCTGCCAAACAAAGCTGCAACAATCATTATTACTTGCACACCCATACTCAAAAAGAAAAAAGCAATCAAAAAAAGTGATGTAGAGCGACTTCCTTTTAATTCTACAAATACCGACCTGATTTCCTTAAATCCCATAAAAAGAATGCTGCTATTGATACGGACTTTTGTTCTTTTTTCTTTCAGAAAACGAAATGCTATCTGCGCTATACCTAACCACCAAACACCAACAATAAGAAAACAAGTTTGAACAGCATCCAGTTTTGTATTAAATCCAAGGGATTCATAACTTTCAATAATGACAAGACAAATAATCAACAAAATCATACTTCCCGCATAACCAAGAGAAAATCCCCTGGCCGATACCTTATCATGTCTGTCTTTTGTTGCTATGAGTGGTAAAAAGGAATTATAATAAACCAAAGATCCGGCAAAGCCAATAACAGCCAAGGCAGGCAAACCGGCTCCCAGCCATAGGTTTTCTCCCGTAAAAAGGTACAAACCTGAACACGCAAAGGCACCAATAAATGTAAAAATTTGCATAAAACGTTTCCTCAATCCACCCACATCTGCCATTCCGGATAAAGTAAGAGTCAATAAGATAATAACAAAGTATCCGAGGGCAATTCCATATTCATATAAAACTGTATTTTTAATAGAATAACCCATAAATTTTACCATTTCTGAACCATAGGCAGAAACAGTTGTTTCTGTATAGTAAATGGGATATAAAACCGTACTTATGATTAAATTATAGGCTGAATTGGCTATATCATAAGAACTCCATGCATTGATCACCGATTTTGAATTTTTCACAATTCCTTTATGATTATCCATAAGCTCCTATTTAACTTCTAACTCTTTAAAAATATCATAAACAAAACTCCACCACTCATCAATTCCTGTGAGAAACTCTTCGAAAAACAAAAAAACCTTCTGCCAGTCATCTTTATTGAATATACTAACATCAGGCATCTGCTTATACAAAACCACCGGATCATTCTTGTCTTCAAGCCAATTCAACTTCATCGGAATTAGATCCTCAAAAGTGCTTTTCAACTCAAAAAACTGACTATTATTTAACTCCAGTAAATCTTTATCCGTATAATTCAGTTCAACACAAACTTCAGCATATTTTCTTTCAAAACGGGTTCTGAAAAATATATCCTTAACTCCCGTGTTATAATTTAACCATTTAACCGGATTACCGGTTGCCGATTCATGCTTGCGCATATAAACACCAAAGCTTGTCCAAAAATGCTTTACAATTTGTCTCGATTCTTCTTTACTAAACATTATTCCAGTGATGATAAAATTTGTAATGCCTCTTCCCTGTTTTCTCCGCAAACCTCAGGATCAAATTTAAATTCATCACAAACTGCAGGTTTGTCTTTATGATTATAAATGGAACACAACAAATCACTACTAAGGTGTATACACCTCACTCCTGCCGGTTTTCCTTCTGGCATTCCGGGCATAGGAGATGAAATAGAAATGGCGATACAGCATGCAGCACAGCCTTTTCTGCATTCCTCAAAATTTTCTTTTGATCCTTTCTTATTCAAATTCTCTTTATCGTTATTTTTATTGTAATTTTAGTGCTAA
>PKSZ01000252.1:499-2322 GCA_002869425.1 Marinilabiliales bacterium | reverse complement strand
AATATTGAAACCCAATTATCATTAAATGCCGGCATATAATGATAATTGGGTTTCAATATTCTTTATTAGCCATGTATAATTTGAAGAATTGTATTGTGCTTCTGCTAAATCAGATTCAGCTTTAAGAATATCGCTGTATTTATTGATACCAACCTTGTTTTTTTCTTTAGCAGATTCCATAAAAAGTTCAGCTAATTTTATGTTTTCAACAGACAGTTTATTTAGCTCTGAATATCTTTGCAGATCACTATACAGTAATCTTATTTTTAATATGAGATTTTGCTTGCTTCCCTCAAAATACTGTACTTCTGCATCATAAAGTGCATCGTATTGTTTGATAATTTCTTTGTTCTTACCTTTTTGCCATATTACCTGGTCGATATTAATACCTGAGTTAATAGAATAATATTTACTATTTAGGCTATTTTCATTTGACAAGGAAGTATTAGTATTTGAAGAAATTTGAGGATACAATGAAGACTCCATTATATTCTTCTGAAGAGAAGATATTTCAGTTTTGGCAGATTGTTCCTTTATGCCAGGATTATTCTCAAGTGCTAGTCCAATCAAGTCATCAAGAGTAAGGTCTCTATTATTATCCTTCTGGGAAAAACCAAGACATTGGATTGAGAGAATGAGCAAAGCTGTATATAGTATTCTTAGTGATTTATACATTTGGGTTCTTTAATTTAATTGTAAATTAACTATACAATTGTCAGGAGATTTTTACTTAAATGTTACAAATTGTTACAAAGTGAATTTTGTTTGAAGCTTCAGTTTATTGCATTAAAAAATGCATACCTAAATAAGCCTGCATTCTTTCACTGTTCAGACACTTTATTCATGAGTATCTGCGTGCCATGCTTGTTCTACTGTGTGCAAATTGGCTTTGATGTCAGTAGTCCATTCTTTTACTTTGGCAGATAGTCCTGATTTCATGATTTTTTCTGCATGTTCACTCTTCATAAAAGCAGTGAATTTTTCTCTGCTTTCCCAGATTGACACGCCTGTAATCGGACCACCTTTTTGTTCCGGTTTTAAAGACAGGCTCATGATTGCTCCATCCTGATCTTTGATCATTTTTGAGGTTTCAACAAGCATGTCCATTACTTCATTAAAATTTTCTTCTTTAGGATAATAATTTTCAGTTACTACATACATTTTCATAATATTCGATTTTTATAATTAAGATTTGAGTTTGAATTCTATTTTTGTTGATTGTTTGTAGGTTGCATCCATCGTTCCATCAGGTGATGCAATTTTGCCTTCTGATTTGTCTTCAACTACCATTTTTACCAGTACACCTTGTGCTATATCAAAATACCATGTAATATTTCCAGAGATATTTCCATCTAGTTTCCATGTACTGCCCATAAAAGCACAGTTGTCATTTAATACAGAATTCATATCAGAATTTACAACAAGGCATTGCTTTCCTTCAAAATTCTCGAATTTTACGGCTTTGTGGTTTATATCAATTGCCGCACTTACCGGGATGGTAGCTTCAAATCTTTTAGCTTTTATCTTCTCAGTCCACTTATCTTCAGGTTTTATCACTTTTCCTGGAAGAGTAGGCGTCATATACCTTAATATTACATCCCAATCAAGTTTTCCGCCTAACATTTCACCAAAATCGATCATTAGAGTATCGTTTTCTGCTTTTAATTTGCGTTCTTCACCTTTGCCTGACATACTTAGTTCGAGCTTGATATTTTTAAGGTTTCTCGTGTCAAGCATTTGCTGGCCATTTGATAGCGTAATTTTTACTTTGGTGTTAGGAATTGTAAGATTTGACACTATACTTCCATGATACTTATTGTTTT
>PKSZ01000252.1:0-472 GCA_002869425.1 Marinilabiliales bacterium | reverse complement strand
TGATACTTATTGTTTTCCATTTTCAGTGGAAAAGAAACATCATAAATAGCAGACATTGGTTGACCATTCATATAAGCTTCACTATTTTGTGAATAGCTTACATCGTATTCAATGTTACTAGGTGTTTGGTTAAGGTAATTTAATTCGGTTTGTTTGTTCGAGTCAGAACAAGACTGCACAAATATTATTAATGTGCTAAAAAGTGCTAAATAAATAGTTCTCATTTTCATCTCTTTTGGTTATTAATACTGATGCAAAAATGAGAGAGAAATATTACCAGATTATTTCATAATTGTTACAAATTGTTACAGTATTCAGAAAATGTTTTTTTTGAGGTAAAAAAGAAAACTAAACTACATGACCATCACACTGATTATATTTTAGTAAACAACAATAAATCTGCTCTCAAAAAGTTCGAACGACGAAGCCTTCTCCGAAGATAATCCAGTTCACCAAGGATCACAAATGAAAA
>PKSZ01000185.1 GCA_002869425.1 Marinilabiliales bacterium | reverse complement strand
TGTACTTGCTCAGCATACCAAGTATTCAAAAGTTAGTATTCCTTTGGATGACATAACCCTTCCGGAATTAGCAGAGCTTGGAATTACGATTGAAAACGCAATCGGCAGACCCGGACAATATATTATTGTTGAAATCTCAGATTATGAGATGCAAGTTTTGGAACGAAATCAGTTGGATTATACTGTTATTATAGATGATATGGCTGAATTTTATCGCAAAAGGAACGAGAAAGGCAGTAACTTGAAAATTACATCAGGATGTGATGCTACATCATCTATGTACCAAACACCAGAACATTTTCAATTGGGTTCTTTCGCAGGATATTATTCTTATGATGAGTTGATGTTGGAGTTGGATACAATGGCTGCTCTTTATCCAAATCTTATCACAGTAAAGCAACCGGTTAGTACAAGTATTCAGACCATCGAGTCAAGAGACATAATGTTCGTTAAAATTTCCGATAACCCAAATATTGATGAGAATGAGCCTGAATTACTGTATAATTCACTGCATCATTCACGAGAGCCGGCATCTATGCAGCAATTGGTTTTCTTTATGTATTATTTACTTGAAAATTACGATAGTAATCCGGAGATCCAATATTTGGTAGATAATACGGAGTTTTATTTTGTTCCATGTGTGAATCCCGATGGTTACATTCATAATGAACTTAATGATCCCAATGGTGGAGGTATGTGGAGAAAAAACAAAAGGGATAATGGTGATGGAAGCTTTGGGGTAGATTTGAATAGAAATTATGGATATGAATGGGGTTTTGATAATACAGGATCATCCAGTGATACACAATACGACTCCTACCGTGGTACAGCAGGTTTTTCAGAACCGGAAACACAAATAATGAAGGAGTTTTGTGAAAGCAGGGATTTTTTGTTTGCAATTAGTTATCACACATATAGTGATTTGCTTATTTATCCATGGGGTTATATGGTTGATCATTTTACACCGGATAATGATGCATTTATGGCATTTTCCAAATGGATGACCAGTGAAAACAATTATTTATATGGAACAGCCAATCAAACGGTTGGTTATACTGGAAACGGAACTTCTGACGATTGGATGTATGGAGAACAAAGCACTAAGGATAAAATATTTGCTTTTTCTCCTGAGGCGGGTAATGCCAATGATGGATTCTGGCCGGAAATATCAAGAATTGAAGATATATGTAAGGTTAATGTTTGCATGAATATGTATATGGCACGTTTTGCACACAAGTATGCAAAAGTTCAGGATTTAAGCCCTGCATTCTGGGAAAATTCACAAGGTTATTTTCATTATGATATTCAGTGTCTGGGAATTGATACACCCGCAACTTTCACTGTGAGCCTTGAAGGAATAAATGGTGAATTACTCCCCGGTAACTTAAAGACTTATAGCAATATGCAGCATCTTGAAGTTATAGCGGATTCATTGGAATATGAAATTGATCCATCTGTTCTGTATGGCAGCGTACTTGATATTATAGTTAAGGTAGACAATGGCGAATTTGTATTCACAGATACGCTTCATAAGCCGTATGGACCAGTTCAGGTACCAGTATACGAACCTGGAAATGACATGCAAAACTGGACAAGTACAAGCTGGGGAATATCAACAACTGAGTATTATTCAGCATCAGGTAGCTTTACAGATTCTCCATCAGGAAATTATAGTATGTTTTCATCCAATTCGATAAGCCTTGATCAGACAGTAGATTTGAGCAATGCACAATTTGCCCAGTTATCCTTTTATGCAAAATGGGATATCAGTGCCGGGTATGATTTTGCTCAATTACATGCCTCTATTGATGGTGGTTCTACCTGGATTCCGGTTTGCGGAAAGTATACAAAAATTGGCGGAGATGGCGAACCAATTTATGAAGGTACACAGGATAACTGGGTTAAGGAAGAAATAGATCTGGTAGATTTTATTGGAGAAACAGTTCAGTTTAAATTTACAATGGATTGCTCATTTATTTTTACAGCTGATGGTTTTTATTTTGATGAGTTTAAAATAGAAACCATTGATGATTCTGTAGTTGGTAAAGATTGCAGAGATATTTCAAATTCGGATGTCGTTCTTTATCCTAATCCCGCTGTAAATAAAGTAATAATTGATTATCAGGGTTCATATGATATCCAGATTGATGATGTGTCTGGAAAAACGCTATATAAGGGAAGCCACATAAAGCGTAGTTCTATTGATGTAGACAACTGGAGAGAGGGTATTTACTTTGTTAGAATTAAGACAGAAAATAATAAGGAGTATAATAAGAAATTGCTTATTATAAGATAGTTAATCAATGAAAATCTTCATATAGAAGATATTTGATTCTTATTCTTTTAAATTGTTCCAGTTCCTGAATCCAGCTTTCCCGGATTTGATCAGGTGATTTTCCTTGGATAATGTCTTCTTTTAGTTTGCCATTGCCTGCTAACTTAAAGAAGAAGCTATTAAAGAATTTGTCTTTTTCCGGGTATCGGTTGTATGCATCAATTAACCAGTCGAGGCAAATTTGTTTTTTTGCAATAATTTCTTGTATGCCAATATTTCTAAGATCGGTCCCAATACAGGTAATTCCTTTGAATTTTGGATTTTTTGAAGCGCCTTCAATGCTTCTGGGAACAAAAGTAAATCCCCAGCTTTTTTGTAAGCTATCGTTATTATTATCTGGGTTTTCTGTTTCTTTTAATTCGGGATGTCCATAAACCTGAAAAGGAAAATCAGTTCCCCGACCCACGCTTATTACTGTTCCTTCAAAAAGGCCCAGAGAAGGATAAAGATAAATAGCTTCCATGTTCGGTAAGTTGGGTGAAGGTTTAACAGGTAATTTATAGAAGTCGTTGTGTGTATAGTTTTTGCAAGGTATAACATGAAGATTACACTGTTTTCCTTCTTTTAACCACCCTTCGCCGTTAATCATTTTTGCGAATTCTCCCACAGTCATTCCATGTACAATAGGCACTGGATGCATGCCTACAAAAGATCGGTTTGCCATGTCCAGCACTGGCCCATCAACATAAAAACCATTCGGGTTCGGTCTATCCAGTACAATAAAGTCAATATCATATTCAGCACAGGCTTCCATCATGTAGTGCATGGTAGATATGTAAGTATAAAACCTAACGCCTACATCCTGTATGTCAAAAATAATGACCTCTAATTCATCAAGGTAGGTTACTTTCGGTTTTTTATTGGCACCATAGAGTGAGATAACAGGCAGTCCTGTTTTTTGGTCTGTGTAATTGCCAATATGTTCACCAGCATCAGCGTTTCCCCTGAACCCGTGTTCCGGACTGAAAATTCTAACCAGATTTACATTAAGGCTTAATAAGCTGTCAACAATATGTGTATTTTTGATTAAACTCGAAGGATTGGCAACAATTCCAACTTTTTTGTTTTTTAACAGTGGAACATATTGGTCAACTCTTTCGGCACCAACTGTAACGTTTTTGTATTCAATTGAATAGCTGTAAGAAACTATCGAAAACAAAAGGATAATGAATACAATTGAAGCTTTGTCTGGTTTTAAATTCATTTATTGTTTGAGTTTAAACGCTCTAATTTAGTACTTTTACTCTGAAAATTCATAATTATATCTTCATAAACTGATGCTGGAAAAGGAGAGATTAATTATGTGTAGTTAAAGAGAGATTGACAATTGAATACAGAATTATTTATAGCAAGGAAGATCCATTCAGGAACGGAAAAAGGAAAAAATATATCCAGACCTATCATTAGTATTGCTGTTATAGGTATTTCGCTTGGAATTGTTGTAATGATACTGGCGGTTGCAATTGTTACAGGCTTTAAAAATGAGATCAGAGAAAAGATAATTGGTTTTGGATCACATGTGCATATTACGAATTTTGATTCAAACTTATCATACGAAACAATACCCATAAACAAGAATCAGGATTTTTACAATACAATAACAAAGGAGAAAGGAATTAAGCATATACAAGTATATGCAACCAAACCCGGTATTATAAAAACGCAGAAGGAGATCCAGGGGATTATTGTTAAGGGTGTTGACAAGGATTACAACTGGACCTTTTTTCAAAACCACTTAGTTGAAGGTCACTTGCCACATATAGTAGATAGTGTAAAAACAAACGATATTATTATTTCGCAGAAACTGGCAGACATGCTGGAATTGAAGCTGGAGGATAATGTTGTAACTTATTTTATCGATCAACCACCCAGGGTGCGGAAATTCCGAATTACAGGCATTTATAAAACAAGCCTTGAAGAGTTTGATAAAACTTTCATTTTTGCAGATATTAAGCATGTGCAGAAGCTAAATGGATGGAGCAAAGATCAGATTAGTGGATTTGAGATACAGATTAGTAATTTTGACGATCTTGAAGAGATTGGTGCGTTTTTGGAAAAGAAAATAGGTTCTCGTTTTGATAAAGAAGGAAATAAGCTTAAGGTGCAGACTATTAAGGAAAAGGAACCTGTTTTATTTGATTGGATTGAACTTTTCAATGTTAATGTATGGGTGATTTTAACTCTGATGGTTTTGGTAGCTGGTGTGAATATGATTTCAGGTTTGTTAATACTGATACTCGAAAGAACAAATACCATTGGAGTTTTAAAAGCATTGGGATCTGTTAACTGGAGTGTGCAAAAAGTATTTTTATACAATGGTCTTTTTCTGGTTGGAAAGGGCTTGTTTTGGGGTAATCTCCTGGGGATAATGCTGTGTCTTATTCAACACTATTTTGGAGTTGTTTCTTTAGATCCTGCCAGCTATTATGTGGAAGTGGTACCTGTAAGTATGCATATTTCTGATTTGCTGTTATTGAATGCAGGAACCATTGTTGTTACATTTACCATGTTGTTGCTACCAACATTTATTATTACAAGAATTTCTCCTGTTAAAGCGATTCGTTTTAATTAAGGGCAATTTCCGGACTTGTTTCAACATTACTTTTGTGCAGAGCCCTGTCTACCATGTAGAATTCAAATTTTATAGTATCGAAATACAGCGGTACAAATTGTACATATATTTGGCCTTTTAATGCCCGGTTAGATTCTTCCCATCCTACAAAGGGTATTCTGTAATTGAATCCAAACAAAAGACTGTCTGCTTCCTGGAATTCACCATTTACCTTTTCATAAAGAGTGAAAAACAAGTTGTTGTGAAATGTACTATCAGTTGAATATACTCCGCTGGTATCCGATTGTTTTAGGCCAATATCTCCGTCACCATCAACAAAAGAAAAAACCAGTAAAGGTGCAGAGCCGGTATTACCCAAAGGATCTGTTGTATCAATCAGATAAACAGCCTCATATTCGATTTGAGGATTGATTGGATAACTGTCAGGCTTTTCACAATAGGTAAGAAATACCAAGAGCAAAAGCAATAATCCCAGTATGCCTGACGGTCTTTTCATAGTACAAATGTAACAAATTCCTTATAAAGAACTTTTAATGATTACCTATTGTTGCCTCAGTGATGTTATTTTCTTGTAAAAAATGACCATGAAACTTATTTATTTTTTTCTGAAATACAACTGTAAAGGAATTCCTGAAAAATCAAATTCTTCTCTTAATCTGTTTTCTAAATATCGTTTATACGGATCTTTGATATACTGTGGTAAATTACAAAAGAAGGCAAAAATAGGTGATGGCTATTTTAATTGTGTAACATATTTAATGCGTATGTATTTCCCTTTTACTGAAGGTGGACCATAATTTTGAATGGCATTAAGCATAACTTCGTTTAGCTTCGATGTAGGAATGGTTTGTTTTCTACGATTGTAAACATCCATCGCCAAGTCAAGAACTTTTTGAATTCTTTGTTTGGTTAATGCTGAAGTGAACACAATTGGAACATCGTTAAATGGCGCTAATTTTTCTTTGATTCTTGCTTCAAATTCTTTTGTTGTATTCGTATCCTTCTCCACAAGGTCCCATTTGTTAACCAACAAAACAATTCCCTTTCGGTTGTTGGCTGCAATTTGAAAAATATTTACATCTTGTGATTCAATACCTCTGGTAGCATCAATCATCATGAGACATACATCTGAATTTTCAATAGCTCTGATGGAACGCATTACACTATAAAACTCCAGATTATCTGTAACTTTTCCTTTTTTTCGCAAACCTGCTGTGTCAGTCAGAAGAAATTCATGGCCAAATTTATTGTAATAAGTACTAACGGAATCTCTTGTAGTACCTGCAATTGGAGTAACAATATTTCTGTCTTCTCCCAGTAGGACATTTGCCAATGAAGATTTCCCTACATTGGGGCGTCCAATTATTGAGAGCACTGGTAGCTCGGGCTCTTCCTCTATGGTTTTTCCTTCAAATTCTTTAACAAGCTCATCCAATAGATCACCGGTTCCACTGCCATTTATAGAGCTAATACAGAATATTTCACCCAGTCCCAGTCCGTAGAACTCATTGGCATCGTACATTAACTTACTATTATCAACTTTGTTTACAACCAATAGCGTTTTTTTATCAATTTTTCTAAGCATATGGGCTACAGAATCATCAAGATCCGTAATTCCACTAGTTACGTCTACTACAAAAAGAATTGCATCAGCTTCTTCAATGGCAAGGTTAACCTGTCTTTTGATTTCATTTTCAAACACATCTTCAGAATTTGTGATATATCCTCCTGTATCAATCAATGAAAAATCAATTCCATTCCAATCCGATTTTCCATAATGTCTATCCCTGGTCACACCTGATGTTTCTTCAACAATAGCCTTACGGCTTTGTGTTAACCTGTTGAAAAGTGTTGATTTGCCAACATTAGGCCTGCCAACTATTGCTACAATATTATTCATTTTGCAAAGATAGCAATTATGAAATCTAAAACCGTATGTTCTGAATGAATTGGTATTTTAAGGAAATTCTAATTGTTTATATCATGTCTTTCTGATCTGGCATTTATGATGCTAGTATTCAGTTCAAAACCAATTATTAATGCCAGGGAATTGAAGTAAAGCCATAGCAGTATAACGATGATGGTTCCAATGGAGCCATATAGCTTGTTATACTGTCCGAAATTATTTACAAAGTAGGAAAATCCTATTGAGGCAATAATGATCAATACTGTGGAAAGCGTAGAGCCTGCTGAAATAAATCTCCACCGGGTTTTTTTTGCTGGAGCCAGATAATATAGAATGGATATAGCAAAAAAGAATAAGGCTGTAATGATAACCCAGTTTCCTATGGTGATAAGATAGTAATATATATTTTGTTCCATCCAATCTTTCATTACAAAGTAATTAAGGGTTTTACCACTGAAAATGATCAGTGAAACAGCAATAGAGATCAAAAGAAACAGGATAATAACCATGCCAAAAGAGAGAAGTCTGATACTCCACCAAGGTCTGTTATCAAAGGTTAGTTATGTTGCATTAAAAGCACTTATCATAGAAACAATCCCATTTGTACTAAAATATAGTGCCGCAATAAAACCAAAAGAAAGCAATCCATTCCTGGGTTTTACGATGATGTCGGTGATGGTGCCTTCAATACTCAGATAAGCATTTTGTGGCATAATATTCTTCATCATCATTAGCAGTTCATGCTGAAAATTTGAAAAAGGCAGGTAGGGGATGAGTGTGAAAATAAAAATAATTCCTGGGAATATTGCTATAAACAAATTGAATGCAACAGCTGAAGCCCGAGTTGTTAGCGCACCTCTTTGCAAGCTTCTGAAAAAGAACCGGCCTACTTCGTATAACGGCACTTTATCAAAGCCCGGAAAGCTTACGGTTTTTAAATAGGTTATAAGTGTTGAATTCTTTAAATCCACCGTATTTTGTTCAGATACAATTAACTAATTGCTTTTAAACTCAGATCAAGGCTTTTAATCTGATGCGTGAGGGCACCCACAGAGACAAAATCTACGCCGCATTCAGCATAATCTCTTATGGTTTCAAGTGTAATACCCCCTGAAGATTCTGTTTCATATTTCCCATCAATCAATTCAACGGCTTTACGGGTTTCATCCACAGTAAAATTATCAAGCATTATTCTGTGAACGCTTCCGTTGTTCATGATTGTTTTAATTTCATTGATATTTCTGGCTTCGATTTCAATCCTTAAATCTTTATTTTTTGCAGCAAGGTATTGTTTAACTTTATTAATGGCTTCATTGATTCCTCCTGCAAAATCCACATGATTGTCTTTGATCATAATCATATCAAATAAGCCCATTCTATGGTTTGCACCACCACCAATACGAACAGCTTCTTTCTCCAGTATTCTCATTCCCGGCGTTGTTTTCCTTGTGTCAAGCACTTTGGTTTTTGTGCCTTTAAGTTTTTCAACATAGTTATGGGTAGTAGTTGCGATACCACTCATGCGTTGCATTACATTTAATACCGGTCTTTCAGCTTGCAGAATGGATAGTGATTTTCCACTAACAGTAAAAGCAATTTCTCCCTTTTTTACTATGGCTCCGTCCTGGATATAAATTTCAACTTCGAGTTCGCTATCATAAGCTAAAAATATTTTTGTAGCAATATCAACACCTGCAAGTATTCCGTCCTGTTTGATAAGAAGGTTTGCTTTTCCAATTTCGGTTTCTGGTATACATGAGAGTGAAGTATGATCTCCATCACCGAGATCTTCCTGCATCATCAGCTTGATAAGCTGATCAACCAATTCGTTATTCTTCATTTTCTATTCTAAAAGTATGAATAAGGGGTTTGTTGTTCTTTGTTTTAATAAGGAAATATGTTCTGTAAGTTCCTGTATTGGTAGTTAGATCTCCAATAAAATATTTAGCTCCTTCCTGACCACCTTCATGAACAACTTTGAAATCACTAGGACTATGTTTGCTGAAAAAAGTTTTCAGAATCTGTTCTGCCTGATTTTTACTGTAAATATCTTCATCATCAAAAATGGCGATTTCAATGCTACTGTTAAAATGCTTTGCCAATTCTGAGGCATTTCCTGACTTAATGGCAAGGTCTACACCATCAGGGATACCCGTTGATTGAAATGCAAAAACATTATTTAAGAAAATAACCAGGAATAAAATCAATGATGATATAGTAATACGTTTCATTTTGTTTAATTTTGTATGAAATGTAACAAAAATTGAACCATTTATATTTGTGATGCTTGTATTACAAATGTAAGGAATATATATATCAAATAGAATTTTCAAATACATAACTTTTAAGAATGAAGCTTCAGCTGATATACATTGGGAAAACAAATGAGCGTTTTATAACAGAAGGAATGCAGATGTACATTCAACGCATGAAAAGATACTGTCAGTTTTCTGAAATACTTATTCCTGATGTAAAAAATTCATCTCGCTTGTCTGTTGAGCAATTAAAAGAAAAAGAAGCAATAGCATTGGAAAAATGTATTCCTGCTGGAAGCTTGGTTGTATTGCTTGATGAAAATGGAAAACTGTACAATAGCAGAGGATTTGCAGGGTTTATTGAGAAAAATGCACTGCATGGAAATAGCAATATTAGCTTTGTAATTGGCGGGGCATATGGTTTTTCACCTGGTATACTTAATCGAGGATGGTTGAAGATATCCCTTTCAAAAATGACCTTTTCACATCAAATTGTACGTTTGTTTTTTATGGAACAGATATACAGAGCTTTTACGATTATTAAAAATGAACCCTATCATAACGACTAGTGGAATAATAATCGTATTTTTGAAATAAATTCAGACATTTGAAGAGTTTATATTTTGCAATATCGGCCCTTGTTGCAGCCATTCTTGTTTTTTGGCTGTCGTTTTATGATTTTCATAGACTGAATAAGGTTCAGAACCGATTTTCAGAAGTATTGCATGAAAAGGAGCATGAACTGGATCAGAAACTTGAATATGTTTCAGATTTGGCAGATTCTGTTTCAGATTTGAGAAATATTTATTGTATTCTGAAGGATAAGTTTGATGTAAATGAATATGCACTGGCAATTTATAAAAACGATTCTTTGGTATTTTGGACAGATAATCGTATTCCTTTTAAGCGCAATCTTAAATTTATGAATAGCAGCGAACCAGTTATTTTGTTGGGGAATGCCTGGTATGAGATGAGATCATCAAAAGTGGATGATTTATATATTTTGGGTTTGATTGTTCTGAAGAACGAATATTTATATGAAAATCCATTTTTACATAATAACTTCCAGGAAGATTTCAATGTATGCGATAATCATGGGATTTCTGTGTTGCCAGAACAAAATGGCAATGTAATTTATGATGTAAATGGGAATTACCTTTTTACTCTAATAAATCAGGATCCTATTGAAGGTGAGTTTGATTCATCGGTTCCAATCATTTTGTTTTTTCTTTCGGTAGTTTTCTATTTGGTTTTTCTATTTATGCTTTA
>PKSZ01000103.1 GCA_002869425.1 Marinilabiliales bacterium | reverse complement strand
TCTTCTTCAAGGGAAATAACCCCTAAATCCGGATTGCGATTGTCTTTAGACAATGTAATCTGCTTTATAAACGATTTGAAGCCTATAAATTGAACCAGCAATATCCGGATGCAAGCAACAAAATGAAACTACCCAACACACATGGAGGCTGGTATTATGGTTATACTTATACCACTGATAACTTAGTATTGGAATTTGGCATATCAAATAAATTTCAAAAAGATAAACTTAAGTACACAATTAACAATGTTGATAGCGTTTGGATGATGAAGTACAGAGAAAATACGATTCATGGAGGTTGGGCTTTTATGGCCGGAGAAAATGTTAGAATTGGTATGTTGATTGATGTAAATTATTTTGCATTGCGGATGGTAAATGTAGCTGCTGACGAATTTAAAGATGCTGCATTTCCAAAATACTATCAAGCTAGTCCTCAAGGAATTGGCATGACCTATTATTACGATTACAGCTTCCCTATTGTCGGCGAAACGGTTTATATACATGCCAGACCCTATATCAGCTGGAATTATTCTATGGAATTCCCATATCGTTCACAAAATCATTTAACATATTACTATAACCTTGCAGATGTAGGTATTTCAATTCAAATTTCTCTGGGAGGTTATTGATCTGATATTATGAAAAGCAACAAATTAAATAAATGCACAATTGTCGGTTTGATTCTTATATCTATAATTGCTCTTTCCTGTAATAAAAGAGAAGATGATGAAAAATTACAGACAAAACAGGCTGGAGCATGGGAAATACAAGTCTTGGATGTATATGTTTTGGACACGATTACAGGTGGATTTGTTCTATTCCAAACTTACCAGGATGCAGGCTTTTTTCTTTTGTATGATAATGTTGATGAAATTGACTCTCCTATGAGAAACAGGTGTGAATACAAAATAGACAGCACTGCCTCTTCAGGTCTAACTGAATATTTACATAGAATTCAAAATGATGCAACAAACTATTGTTACTGGATTGCAGATTCAGAAAACCAGATAACCTTGTGGTACGGAGAAGCATTCAACTATCTTACAATTGATAATGTAGTTACCATTTCGATTGAAAAAGATGGGAAAAACAAACAAACCTGGACTTGCTATCTGAAAATAAATCAATATAGCGACTACGTTCCCGGAACAGATTACAATGTAAAAGAAGTTTACACAGTAGAAAGAAAAAAATACTAATCTCTTTCTAAAGAAATACTTTTCATATACTCATATTAACCACTTCAATTTTTTAAGTACTCCTGAATCCAGTTTGAACAATCTTCCAAATTATCAAACAGGTGCTTTTCCGGAATTAAATCAGGCACTAATCTAACATTCTGCAACATATATGATGGCTGTGGCTGAATCATGGTTATCAAAATGCAGACATCCTTATCTATCATATTTCTTACAATGCTTTCAAGAGAATACAATCCAGACTGATCCATATATGGCACTCTTTTCATTCTTATTACAACTACTTTAACCTCATCTGGAATTCCCGATGCAATTCTTCTAAGATGATTTACGGAGCCAAAAAATAAGGGTCCATCCAGTCGTAAGATATAAATATGCTTTTGTACCTGCTCTGGAATAATACTTTCATCATCCCATGGAGACTCTCTGTCAGTAGGTGCAACAGGCATTATACTTGTACCCTGTTCAACGATATCAGATGCTTTTTTCATGAACAAAACTGAAGCAATCACCATCCCAATACCTACAGCCTGCAACAAATCTACAAATACCGTCAACAAGAGCACCAGTATAAGAATAACAGCATCTGCCCTCGGAATATAAACAAGATCCCTCAATCCTTTTCGATCAATAATTCCAACTCCAACGGTTATTAATATACCTGCCAACACGCTATTGGGAATAAGCGAGACCAAAGGCCCTGCTCCAAGAACCACAGCAAGCAGAAACAAACCGTGAACAATTCCCGACAATTGAGTTCGACCTCCTGACTGAACATTAACAACAGTACGCATAGTTGCTCCTGCCCCCGGTATACCTCCCGCTATGGCAGCCACAAAATTCCCAATTCCCTGACCAATAAGTTCTCTATTGCTGTTATGCTGTGTCTTGGTTATATTATCAGCAACAACCGATGTCAACAAAGAATCAATAGAACCAAGTCCGGCCAAACTCACAGCCGGAATCATTGCATTGGCAATATCTTTCAATTGAATATTAAACACCGATAAGAATTCAAATTCCGGCAGCCCATCAGGAACACCACTGATTCGATCAACATTAAAATCTGCAAGCCATGCTACAACCGTCATTACAACCAAAGCCACCAATGTAGAAGGGATGGTTTTACTTATCAATGGAAATAAATAAATGATTAAAACCGTTCCGATAGCCAGAATAACGGACCATACATTAACATTTGATAAAGGTTCGGCAATGTTCAAAACCAAATCCATGATATTTGATGTAGAGGCTGAACCCAACATTGGATAAAGCTGAAAAAGAATAATAATAATTCCTATACCACTCATAAAACCTGAAATTACGGGATAGGGTATATATTTGATGTATCTCCCGATTTTTAGAAATCCAAAAACAAGCTGAAATAACCCAGCAAGCATAAAGGTTACAATCACAATCCCAATACCTTTATCTAATGTTCCTGCGGATTGAATTGCATTTGCTGCTATGGATGCAGATACAACCGTCATTGGTCCTGTTGGTCCACTAATCTGACTGGGTGTTCCACCAAAAATTGAAGCAAAAATCCCAATACATACAGCTCCATATAAGCCTGCAGATGCTCCAAGCCCAGACTGCAAACCAAATGCAAGTGCAAGAGGCAATGCTACTATTCCTGCAGTAAGCCCTCCGAAAAGATCACCCTTGATATTACTGAATATACCTGTCTTTGTATTCATATTTCTATAAAAAGCAGACAAAAGTACAAGAATTTCGCATTGCTTATCATCATATTGAACTAAATTATTTATTTACTCAGTAATACTCTAAAAGAGAAATAGTAACAATAAGAGGAAAATAATGCAATTACAAAGATAGTCCACTGTTATAAAAGAACTGGACTTGCATATTTTGCATGAAAGCTTATATTTGCTTAGGAATATAGGCAGGTATATAATCATATCTCCAATTCAAAAGCTTTGTATAATTTAACACAAGAATTATTGATTAGGTTATTCATCATATTTACGTCTTTACTATTTGTATGGAATTGCTTTGCAGAAAACAAAACCAAAACAGACAGTCTCCTGAATGTAATCTCCAACAGCAATGATGATACTACCAAAGTAAAAGCCCTTCTAAAACTTGGTTACCAATTTGAATACAGCAATCCGGACACATCCCTTTATTACTACATTAAAGCTCAACAGCTGGCAATTAAAGCCGGAAATAAAAAACTTGAAGCCAATTCTTTAAATTGTATCGGAATAGTATATAAACACAAAAGCGACTATCCCAAGGCTTTGGCTGCATACAATAAAGCATTAATCGTTAATGAAGAATACGGAGACAAAAAAGCTATGGCTTCAAACCTGGGAAATATTGGAGTAATACATATGAGTCAGAGTCGGTACGATACTGCACTTGACTACTTTTTTAGAGCACTCCGGATCCTGGAAGAAATTAACAACAAAGACATTATAGCATTTAATCTGGGCAATATTGGTATTATTTATTATTACCAGAAGCAATACGACAAAGCACTGGAGTATTACAACAAAACACTTCAGGCTTTTAAAGAAATTGGTTATCAAGACGGGGTTGCAGCCAATCTTGGAAATATTGGAATTGTCTACTACGATCAGAAGCAATACGACAAAGCATTGGATTACTACAGGCAAGCGCTAAAAATAAATACGGAAATAGGTTACAAAGACCGTATGGCATCCAATCTTAGTAATATTGGATTGGTGTACTCCATTAAAAAGCAGTATAAAAAAGCACTGGAATACTACGAAAAAGCTAAGCAAATAAATACGGAAGTAAGCAGCAAAGGGGGACTCGTTGCTAATCTAAAAAATATAGCAAATTTGTATGTCAACATGAAGCAATTTGACAAAGCTTATGAATATGCACAAAAATCACTTTCACTAGCCAAAGAGATAGGAGATCTACACCAGGAAAGAGAAGCATACGAAAGCCTCTCCTTATCTTGTGAAGGTCTGCATGATTTTGAAAATGCATTGAAATTCAATAAAAAGTGGATAGAACTAAACGACAGTATTTTCAATATAGAAAAAGCAAAAAGCATAGACAATATGATGGCTCTTTATGAAACGGAAAAAAAAGAGCAACAAATAAAACTACAAAAGGTTGAACTAGAGAAAAGCTACGAACAAACGGCAAGAGAAAAAGCTGAAAAAGAGCGTCAGCAGGCCCAGCGAAATTTTCTAATCATAGCATTTGGACTGGTATTGATACTTGCATTTTTTATTTTTAGAGGATATAACCAAAAGAAAAGAGCAAATGCGCTTCTCACGGAACAGAAAAAACAGATTAGCGAACAAAACTTCAAACTTAGTCAGGCAAACGAAGAAATAACAACACAGCGAGATCTTGTCACGCAGCAAAAGGAGTTTATTGAAAATCAAAAAAATGAAATTGAAGACTCAATCCTTTATGCAAAACGTATTCAAACAGCTTTATTACCAAACAAAAATACAGCAGATTCTATTCTCGGTGAACATTTCATCATTTTTAAACCCAAAGATGTTGTTTCTGGCGACTTTTATTGGGCAACCAAGGTTAACGACTGGCTGATTGTTACAGCAGCAGATTGTACAGGACACGGAGTTCCGGGAGCTTTTATGTCTATGCTGGGTGTTAGTTTTTTAAATGAAATTGTGCGTAAGAAAGAAATTACCAGCGCGGCCATGGTCCTTGATAATTTAAGAAGTTATATCATTGAAGCACTAAAACAAACAGGTGAGCAGGGATCATCCAAAGACGGGATGGACATGAGCCTGGCTGCAATAAACAACAATTTCTGCCTTTGGGCCGGAGCAAATAATCCATTATGGATTATTCGGGCAGATCAGCATGAAAAGACCAATTCAACGGAAAAACAAATTGAAGAATACAAACCCGACAAAATGCCGGTCGCCTATTATCCCAGGATGACGCCATTTAGCAACAATGAAATCAACCTGAACAAAGGAGACCGCCTGTACCTGTTCACAGATGGATTTCCTGATCAGTTTGGTGGCCCAATGGGAAAAAAGTTCATGCACAAGTCGTTCAAAAATCAATTGGCAGAAACGTCAGCTTTATCCATGACGGATCAATGTGCACAACTGGAAAAAACATTGCAACACTGGATGATCGGACATGAGCGCGAGTATGAACAAATAGATGATATTACAGTTGTAGGTATTGAGATTTAAATACTTATAATCAGAGATTAATACCAGTTAATCTTATTCACATTCCTTTTGACATTATATAACAATTCACTGTTGTTTAGCAGATTAATATGCATATGAAAAAGTTAATTTTACGTAATAAAATGTATTGAAGAACGTTGATAAGCAAAACGAATTACAAAGCAATGAAAGCCCTAACAACTTTCAGTATTCTCATGATTTTGAGCCTGGTAGCATTGGGACAAAAACACACTATCAGTGGTTATATTTCTGATGCACAAACCGGAGAAAAACTTATTGGCGCAAGTATTTATGATAAAAAATCAAAATCAGGAACAACCTCCAATACATATGGTTTTTATAGCCTTACACTTCCTGCCGACAGTATAAACTTATTCATAAGCTATGTTGGATATCAAACCGTAAACAAAAAAATAAAACTCGACAGAGATGTCACACAAAATATCGAATTCACATCTGTTTTATCACTTGATGAAGTAACAATTACAGCTGGTAACCTTGAGCGAATTGAAGAACAGACCAATATGAGCATAGTTCACATGCCTGTGCAAGAGATTAAAAAGTTGCCTGCGCTTTTGGGTGAAGTAGATGTTCTTAAGTCGATGCAGTTACTTCCTGGTGTTCAGTCAGGTACAGAAGGCTCAAGTGGAATTTATGTCCGGGGAGGAGGACCGGATCAAAACCTGATTCTACTTGATGGAACACCTGTTTACAATGCTTCTCATCTATTCGGTTTCTTTTCTGTGTTCAATGCTGATGCTATCCATCATGTTGAATTGGTAAAAGGTGGATTTCCTGCACGCTATGGAGGGCGCTTGTCATCTGTTATTGATATCAGGATGAAAGAAGGTAATATGAAAGAAATAAAAGGTGAAGGAGCCATTGGACTGTTGTCTTCAAAACTAACAGTTGAAGGTCCAATCATTAAAGATAAAACCTCTTTTATTATTTCCGGCAGAAGAACCTACTTTGATTTATTCATGCGGCCTTTAATGAACCTTGCCGGTGAAGGTGCTGAAAACACAGGTTATTTTTTCTATGATTTGAATGCAAAAGTTAACCATAAGTTCTCAGATAAAGATCGACTATACGTCAGTTACTACATGGGCGACGACGCCTTTTATTCTAAAATTAAACCCTATTCGTACCTCTATGATGAAATCTTATACGAAGAACGTGCAGAATCAAGAATTGGCTGGGGAAATATAACTTCCTCCTTACGTTGGAATCATCAGTTTAACCAAAAATTATTTAGCAACTTAACTTTAACTTTCAGTGACTATAGAATGGAGGTTTCAGATTATATGGAATCTATCCAGTCTGGGGACTCCGTTTATACGCAGATCAATTCATCGAAATACCTGTCTGGCATTCAGGATGTAGCAGGCAATGTAGATTTTGATTACCTGCCCTCCCCTAATCATTTTATCCGATTTGGCGGTAAATGGATTTATCATACTTTTTCGCCGGGAGCTACTTCATATAAAATCGAGAACACCGGAACAACTGACATCGACAGTACCATTGGTGAAAAAAACGTTTATGCGAATGAATTTGCACTGTACGCAGAAGACGACATGAAACTATTCTCTAGGCTAAAAGCCAACCTGGGAGTTCATTTATCGGGTTTTTATGTAAACGGAAAAATGTATTACTCTGCCCAACCCAGACTTTCTATGCGCTATTTATTACCCAACAGCTGGGCAATTAAAGCCTCATACGCTTCCATGCAACAATACATACACTTATTAACCAACAGCACCATTGGCTTACCTACCGATTTATGGGTACCGGCCACCGATGAAGTCGAACCACAAACCTCGCATCAGGTAGCATTGGGAATAGCTGCAACCCTGGGTGAGCAATTTGAGTTTACACTGGAAGGCTACTACAAAACCATGCACAATATTTTGGAATACAAAGATGGCGCAACCTTCATGAGTAGTTCAAAAGAATGGACAGACAAAATTGAAACCGGCCGTGGATGGGCCTACGGACTTGAAGCCTTTCTGCAAAAAAAATATGGTCAGTTTACAGGATGGATTGGATATACTTTATCCTGGTCGGATCGTCAATTTGAAAACCTGAATTTTGGAGAAGTTTTTCCATACAAATACGACAGAAGGCATGATATCTCTATTGTTGGAAGCTTTGAACTAAACGAAAAATGGGATATTTCCGCAGCCTGGGTTTACGGAACAGGAAATGCGCTAACATTACCAATCACTAGATACAGAGCTGCTTCTATGGGCGGGACACAAGATGAGAACGGATATTATTACTATCAGGATCTGGAATATTTTGAAAAACGCAATGATTTTAGGGCTGCAGCATATCATAGATTGGATTTTTCAGCAAAACGAAAAATTTACTACCCCTGGGGAGAAATGGCATGGGATCTTGGTGCCTACAATTTATACAGCAGAAGAAATCCATTTTACTATTATTTTGGTTATGATAAACGGGGCTACAGGGCGCTTAGAAGAGTGAGCATTTTCCCGATAATTCCAACTATTGCATTAAGTGTAAAATTTTAATTTGTACATAATGAAACTTAAATATATAATAATTCTGTTCAGCACAATTCTCGCTTTTTCATGTGAAAAGAGTGAAGATATTAATGATTTCCCCCTGGTGGATTCAAAATTGGTAGCTAATTGCTTTTTCAATCCGGATTCCAGCTTTGTTGTAGAGTTAAGCAAAAGCCTGTCTGTTCTTGACAATGCTGAAATTCCCAATATTTTAGGTGCTACTGTTTTACTATACACAGACGGTGTATTTGTTGATACTATGAAAAATGAAGTTGGCTCTGGAAATTACAAAACTGAGATCTGCCCTCAATTTGGTAAGAAATATAGTCTGGAAATTAGTCATCCTGATTTTGAAAGCATCAGTGCCAGCGATCAATTGCCTGACTCTGTTGCAGGAATTCAGGTTGAGATGCAAATGTTGGATTCCAGCTACACCTGGGACGAATATGCTCATGAATACTATGGTCATGCCCACGTTAAGACAAAAATAACACTACCAGACCCGGGCTATACGGATAATTACTACAAGATTTCCGCATACATCGGCGATACCATCGAAGACTGGAACGGAAGCTATTATTATGAATATTCAATATATCTTGAGTACGAAAGCAACTCTATACTGGAAGAAGGAACCGGTGATTATATTGTACTGTCTGATGAATTTTTCAATGGTGAAAACTACGTAGTAGAGTTTGAATTCTGGGATGGTTATTATTATCCCGGTCGTCCTTACTATTTCAAAATTAACAGCTTAAGCAGAGCGGCATACCTCTATAACAAAACGGTAAATCTATACAACAGCAGAAAAGGCAGCCCGTTTGCAGAACCGGTTCAAATCTATAACAATATCGAAAATGGTTTTGGTATTTTTGCAGGATATACAACCCAGGTATATTGTGTGAAAACATCGGAATAGAAAAACGGATCTAAAGAAATAGTGATGTGTAATTAAAGCTACTCTGCTCACAACATTGCTATGAACAAAAAAAAAGTCTCTAAATCTGATGACTTAGGGACTCTCTCTGTTGTCCGACAAGGATTCGAACCTTGACTGTATGAACCAAAATCATAAGTGCTACCATTACACCATCGGACAAAAAACCATTCCCATGTTTTTACACATGGGCTGGCAAAAATACAAAATTTATTTTTTCTGCAAATACTTTTTTAATTTTTATCATCACTATAGTCATTTATTGTATTACGAAGAACAGGTAAAACATTATTATATACCATGCTTTTACTTCAATCTTTCAATAATTAGAACTCTTCTTAAAAATAATTATCTTCGCTGTGCCAATAAAAATAATAATTAACCAGAATAATTCTCAATGCAACAATTCAAACGTTTTAATATCATATTTGGCTGGCTTGTATGGATAATTGCAAGCATTGTTTACATATTAACTATAGAACCAACCACCAGTTTTTGGGATTGTGGGGAATTTATTGCCACAGCATATAAACTTGAAGTAGGACACCCTCCCGGAGCACCGCTTTTTATGATTCTCGCCCGCTTTTTCTCTTTGTTTTCGTTTGGAGATGTAACACAAGTGGCTAAGACAGTAAATATTTTGTCTGCTCTTGCCAGTTCTTTTACAATCTTGTTTTTATTCTGGTCAATTACACATCTGGCACAAAAAATTATAGGTAAAGCAAAAGAATTTACAACCGGAAAAACCATTGCTGTTATTGGATCAGGTCTGGTAGGTGCATTGGCTTTTACCTTTTCAGACACCTTCTGGTTTTCAGCTGTTGAAGGTGAAGTTTATGCCTCATCATCTCTTTTTACAGCGGTTGTTTTCTGGGCTATATTGAAATGGGAAAATGTGGCCAATGAAAAATACGCTAACCGATGGATTATCCTCATAGCCTATCTCATGGGGCTTTCAATAGGAGTACACCTGCTAAACCTATTGGCTATACCGGCCATTGTTTTTGTTTATTATTTCAAAAAATATAAGGTTACATGGAGAAACACTGCAATTGCAATCTCAATATCTGTCCTGTTGCTGGGTATAATTATGTATGGAGTTATCCCCTATATCATTAAAATAGCTTCCTGGTTTGAACTTGTATTTGTCAATACTTTCGGTTTTCCGTTCAATACAGGGAATATTATTTACGGAATCCTTTTACTTGGAGCCATTGTTTTTGGTCTGTACCGAACAAACAAAAACAAGAAATACCTGGCCAATACAATTTTGCTTAGTCTTACAATGATATTGATAGGATATTCTTCTTTTACGATGATTGTGATTCGTTCAGTTGCCAATCCTCCTATGGATGAAAATAATCCTGATAATGTTTTTGCCCTGCAATCGTATCTTAACCGTGAACAATATGGTGACAGACCTCTTTTCTACGGTCAGTATTTTAATTCTCCCCTGGATCCGGCAAAAAATTATGATGAAGGAGCACCAACCTACATCAAAAAGAATGGAGAATATGTAATCGCCGACAGAAAACAAACTCCTAACTATGATCCTGCTTTCTGCTCTGTTTTTCCAAGAATGTATAGCTCTCAAAGGCAGCATATCGACNTACTTACAATGGACAGGAAGAAGCTATCAGGAATTTTTCCAAACCCGAAAAGATGCACAGGGAAATACAGTATACGACAGAGAAGGGAAACCCGTATATAACTTTAATAAAGGGAAAAAGAAACCCAGCTTTTCTGACAATATAAAATTCTTTTGGCGATACCAACTCGGACATCTGTACTGGCGGTATTTTATGTGGAATTTTGCAGGAAGACAAAACGACATACAGGGACATGGAGAAGTAACCAACGGAAACTGGATTTCAGGTATCCCATTTATTGATAATGGAAGACTGGGAAATGAAGATATTTTACCAGATTACCTAGCCAACAATAAAGCCAAAAACAAATATTTTCTATTACCTCTATTGCTCGGTTTGGTGGGAGTAGTTACCCAATTTAGAAAAGACAGAAAAGGAATCTGGATAGTTGGTTTGCTGTTCTTTTTTACAGGAATCGCAATTGTAATTTATCTAAACCAATACCCTCATCAACCCAGAGAAAGGGACTATGCTTATGCAGGGTCCTTTTACGCTTTCGCCATATGGATCGGACTTGGTGTAGCCGGATTGATCAACCTTATCCGAAAAGCAATGCCGGAAATAATTGCAGGAGCAATTATTACACTGGCAGCCCTAATTCTGGTTCCGGGCATCATGGCTGTTGAAAACTGGGATGATCACGATCGTTCGGAAAGATATACAGCATTGGATTTCGCAAAAAACTACCTGAACTCATGTGCTCCCAATGCAATACTGTTTACAAATGGAGATAATGACACCTTCCCCTTGTGGTACGCCCAGGAAGTTGAAGGAATCAGAACTGACGTTCGCGTAGTAAACTTAAGTCTCTTAAATACTGATTGGTACATCGACCAGATGAAAAGAAAAGCATACGACTCTGAACCCGTTCCTTTCTCTCTCACTCACGATCAATATGTACAAGGCACAAGAGATTATTTACCCATCCAGAAAAAATTCAACTATTTTATCGACATTGATAAGGTTATGGATTTTGTTGCCAGTGACGACGACCGAACCAAATATTCTGTACGCGGTTCAAATGAGAAGTTGAATTACTTGCCATCAAACAAAATTAAAATACCCGTTGATTCAGCAAAATTAGTTTCTAACGGTACCATACATCCTGATCGCGCTGACGAAATTCCTCCATATATTGAATGGACCATCAACAAGAGCTATATCCTAAAAAGCGATTTAATGATACTCGATCTTCTGGCAACGAACAACTGGGAAAGACCTGTATACTTTGCCATTACTGTGGGTACCAGCAGTTATATGAACCTGCAAAAGTACTTACAGCTTGAAGGACTTGCATACCGGGTTGTTCCCATCCCGGACAAAAGAAAAGACAGTTACATGATTGGTCATATTCAGGCCGACATTATGTATGATAACATGATGAATAAATTCAGCTGGGGCGGTATAGACAATCCGGATGTATACCTGGATGAAAACATCATCCGAATGACCATGAATTTCAGAAGTAATTTTGCCCGTCTTGCCGATGCGCTGCTTATGGAAGGGAAAAAAGATTCATCCATTGCAGTCCTGGATCACTGTCTTGAAATTATGCCTGATTCATTGGTTCCTTACAATTATTTTAACCTATCTCTGGCTGACGTTTATTATAAGGCTGAAGAATTTGACAAGGCAAATGCCATCGTCCAAATACTACAAAAGAGGACCGAATCTGAACTTGACTATTATCTTTCACTTGATAAAGAATATGCTGCTACAATAGCTGAAGATAAGATAAGATCCTGGTCCGTATACCGTGAAATAGGAAGACTTCTTACTGTATATAAACAAGACGAGTTGGCAAAGTCGATGGAAGATAAATTTGCTGAATACTATCAGAAAATGGTGGCATCAACACCAAAATAAAATGATACGGCCACCGCAAATAAGCAGATGGTTTTACCCGGATGCCATTTGGAGACTAAACAGTGAGAAACA
>PKSZ01000058.1 GCA_002869425.1 Marinilabiliales bacterium | reverse complement strand
GTCTTCAAGATCCAGTCCTTGCGAAATTTTCAGCATATCGTTTTTAGTGAGTTGCTTGTTCAGGCTTACCTGATAGATCTTTTTCTTGTTATATTTTGGATGTGTAAGAATGCTTGTTAGCTTACCATCGTTGGTAAGTAAGAGAACGCCTGTTGTATTTTTATCCAATCTGCCAACCGGATAAATCCTTTCGGCACATGCGTTTTTTACAAGATCCATTACTGTTCTTGTTGCATGCGGATCTTCAACTGTTGTTACAAAATCCTTTGGTTTGTTTAATAAAACATATACATTTTTTTCAGGAGAAAGCAATTCACCGTTTATTTTTATTTTGTCTGTTGGTTTTACTTTTGTGCCCAACTCTGTAACTCGTTTGTTATTGATCGAAACAACACCACTTGTGATGTATGTGTCTGCTTCACGCCTTGAACAAAAACCCGTCTGAGCGATATACCTGTTGAGCCTTATACTGTTGTCTTCTTTGCTTGCAAATTTTTTATTTCTTGGTGAGCTTTTGTCGTTCCTGGGTTTTCTGTAAGGTTTGTCATTTTTCTCTTCGAATTTTCTTCCCCTATATTCTTTTTGTTTAAAATCCCTGGTCCTTTTATCATCTTGCTCTTCATTTCTTTTTCCCCTGGATTCTTTTTGCTTAAAATCTTTACTTCTTCGGGTATCTGAATTGCCAGAATCCTTATATTCTTTCTTTGCATATTTTCTTTCAGAAGAATCCGAAGTTTCATCTGATTGATTTCGTGGTTGGTTTCTTCTTGGTTTTGAATTGCCTCTGCCTCTGCCGGAAGCTCTATCACTTTGATTCTTATTGTATGCCATACATGATTTTGTTTAAGAATACAAAGTTACGCATTCCATTGTCAATTAATTCAAAATAGTATAAAAAGAAAAACAATTTTGAGGTGATTTAATTTTTCGGCAATTTTGTTATTCAAAATAATGAAGAATGACATTAATAAAATCTATATCCGGTTTCAGGGGAACCATTGGTGAACAACCGGGTGATAACCTAACCCCAATTGATTTAGTAAAATTTGCATCTGCTTTTTCTCAATGGATGAAAGAACAGCCAGGTGACGATCACTTGAAAATTATACTGGGCCGGGATGCGCGTATCTCCGGTGAACTTGTTGGATCCATTGTTTCAGCTTCCGTAAATGCAATGGGAATTGATGTAGTTGATCTTGGATTTGCTACAACTCCTACTGTTGAGGTGGCTGTTGTGGAAGAAGGAGCAGATGGAGGTATAATTTTAACAGCCAGTCATAATCCTGGTCAGTGGAATGCATTGAAGTTGCTGAATAACAAAGGTGAATTTTTGACTGCTGAAGATGGTAAAAGGGTGCTTGAATTAGCAGATAATGAGTTGTTTCAATATGTACCTGTTGATGATCTGGGACAAAAACATATGCTGGAATATTACGAAGAAGTACATATTCGTAAAATTCTGGAACTTCCATTGGTTGATATTGAGGCTATTAAAAGAGCAAAGTTTAAGGTTGTAATAGATTGTGTAAACTCTGTTGGTGGGATTGCAATTCCCAAGTTGCTGAATGCACTTGGAGTAATGGATGTTGTTGAATTATACTGCGAACCAACGGGTTTGTTTCCGCATAATCCAGAACCTTTACCTGAGCATCTGAAAGATTTGTCTGAAGCTGTTGTAACAGAATCAGCACATCTTGGCTTTGTTGTAGATCCGGATGTTGATCGTTTGGCAATTATTTGTGAAGATGGATCGATGTTTGGTGAGGAATATACATTGGTTGCTGTCGCAGATTATATTTTGAAAAACAAAGTAGGAAATACGGTATCCAATCTTTCTTCTTCAAGAGCATTAAGAGATGTAACTCAGACGTATGGAGGTCAATATTCTCCATCTGCAGTAGGGGAAGTTAATGTTGTTGCTATGATGAAAGAATCCAATGCTGTAATAGGAGGTGAAGGGAATGGTGGTGTTATCTATCCTGATTTGCACTATGGTCGTGATGCTTTGGTTGGGATTGCTTTATTTTTGACACATTTGGCAAAGCAAAATGTATCCTGCCTGGAGCTTCGTAACCAATATCCTGATTACTATATCTCAAAAAATAAAATTGAACTAACTGCAGATATTGATATTGATGATCTGTTGAGTAAAATTCAGACTGTATATACGGATGCAGAAATAAATACCATCGATGGCGTGAAGTTTGATTTTGAAAATGGCTGGGTTCATCTTCGTAAGTCAAATACTGAGCCTATTATTCGTGTATATGCTGAAAGTAATTCTTCTGAAGCTGCGGATTTACTTGCAAAAGAAATTATGGATGCTATTCAAAAATTGAAATAACAAATGCAGGTATATTTTGATAATACGGCCAGTACACCTATAGATGTAGAAGTATTGGATGTAATGGTTCAGCAGATGAAGGAAATTTATGGAAATCCTAGCTCAGTTCATCATCAGGGAAGAAAAGCCAGGAATCTTATTGAGAATGGAAGGCGGAAAATTGCATCATACTTTAATGTAAATCCTGATTAAGTGTTTTTTACGTCGGGTGGAACGGAGGCAAATAATCTTGTGATTAATGGATGTCTGAATGGATTGGGCATAAAAAATATTATTACATCCAGAATTGAACATAAGGCTGTTTTAAAAACTTCAAAGGTATTGGCTGAACATTATGGAGCCAGCATTCATTATTTGTCGGTAAATGATAAGGGACAAATCTCATTGGAGGAATTGGAGTGTTTGTTGCAAAAGAATCGCAATTGTCTGGTTAGTTTAATGCATGCAAATAATGAGATTTCTGTTTTAAACCCAGTTCAGAAAATTGGAGAATTGTGCAGAAAATATGATGCCTATTTTCATTCAGATATGGTTCAGGCAGTGGGGCATTATAAGCTGGATTTGAAAAAACTGAATGTTGATTTTTCGAGCAGCTCTGCGCATAAGTTTCATGGTCCGAAAGCAGCTGGTTTTTGTTATGTTAATAAAGATAGAGTGCGAATTCCCTCGCAAATTATTGGCGGGTCGCAAGAACGGAATCTTCGGGCTGGAACCGAAAATGTTACTGGGATTTGCGGCTTAGTAAAAGCACTTGAAGTCGCAGAAAAATCCATGCAGAAGGATAGGCAGTACATTGAAAAGTTAAAAGAAAGAATGATCTCAGGTTTGAATACAATTCATCCGGAGTTTAAGTTTCTCGGGACTTCTGATAATGAGGGGCTGTATACTGTTCTTAGTGTATTGTTTCCTTCATTTGTTAAACATGATACACTTGTGATGAGGCTGGATATGAAAGGAGTGGAGGCAAGCGGAGGAAGTGCATGTGCATCAGGGGTGCAAAAGCAATCTCATGTAATTGAACAAATCCTGAATGATGAGAAAGCAGCAGTAATACGATTTTCTTTCAGCAAAATGAATACCATTGAAGAAGTTGATTTTGCATTGAACGTGGTTGACAATATAATCAATAAAGAAAAATAATTCTTATCTTATTACTGTTACTGTTCCTGTTTCTTCATGCTCAACCCCATGTATGTCTTTATATATGATATACCATGTGTAAACACCCGTCTTGGCTAGTTTCTTGCCATAGACTCTTCCGTCCCAACCATAACTTATTGTTCCATCAGGACTTACATCATATTTGTCTGTTTCAAATATCTTATGACCCCATCTGTCATAAATCATCATCTGATAACTATCTTTTTGCATACCCGTAATTTTCGGACTGAAAATCTGGTTGTTGAAGCTAGCATCTGATTGTGGCGTAATTGCAGTGGGAGCATAGAACGCAATATCATCATTGATGACAATGGATGAAAATGATATGGTATCATAACAGCTATGTTCTGTTGCAACAATTAGTTGTGGTTCAAAAACACCAGGTTCCGTATAAAAGTGTACCGGGTTGCATATTGTATTGATTTCTGAGTTGTCGCCAAAATCCCAATAGCAGGTGTCTGATAGTATTGACAGATTGGTGAATGTAATTTCAGGATACAAAATAGAAGCTGTGTGTGGGTCTGGTTCAAAATTGGCTGTAGGTAATGGCCATACATGTATGAAGTTGTTTTCTGTCACCAATTTTGTACATCCAAATTCTGATGTTGTAAGCAGACTAACAGGATAAACACCGGGTTGTGTATATGTGTGTGTGGGATTTTTAAGTGTGTCGGTAGTCATTCCTTCAGTATCGCCAAAGTTCCAAAAATATGTTTGACCTTCATGTGGACTGGTTTCATTAAAATGAACAGTATGAGGTACGCATCCGGAAGGTAAATCTGCTTCGAAATTATTTTCTGGACTTTCCAGCACATGAATCATGATTTTACCAAATGTTGGATTTGTTTCACAACCATCTTCAATATTTATCGAGTAATACATTGTTTCAGGTGGATATGCAGTATAAGGACTGCTTATCTGTTCTCCTGTTTGTAAAGTATAGGTATAGTTACCGTCTCCTCCTTCACCTGAGAAAGAAAGAACCGACGCATCGCCCGGACAAACAGTATCCCTGCTTGCACTTAGTGAAAGTTCGAGCTCTGGTTTAACATATACTTTGATAGAGTTTGTTTCACTTTCACAACCTTTACTATCTTCAGAATAAACATAATATTCGCTTGTTGTAACCGGGTTTACCACTAAGTTTGCAGTAGTATCTCCTGTATTCCATGTATAAGTGTAACCTGGAGAACCTCCTGAACTGGATGTATGGATTATGGCTTGACCATTTTTACAAATTACAGTATCGGGAGACACAGAGGTTATTACTTCCTGCGGTTCCGGAACAAAAACGGAAGCTGAAACATTACATCCATTGGCATCCGTTATGGTTGCGTGATATATATCTGAAGCAAGTCCATTGACTGTTGTTCCGATATAGCTGTTTGACCATAAAATTGTATAACCCGGAGTTCCAGTACCATCGTCAACGAAAATGCTGGCTGAGCCATCGCTATATCCAAAGCAAGTAACAGAATCGGATGACGTTGCGTATGTGATTTGTGTTGGTTGACCTACTGTATATTGTTGACTAGTAGTACATCCATTGATGTCAGAAATGGTTACAGAATACAATCCGGCTAAACAATCGTTAACAGAGGGTGTATTTGGTTGAGGTGGATTCCACTGATAGAAGTAGGGATTTGTTCCACCATTTGCCGAAACTGCAACAGAGCCATCAGTACCTCCAAAACAACTTGCATCTTGTCCGGAGATTGAAGAGGTAAATTCAGAAGGCTGGCCAATGCTGGCTGATATACTATCCTGACAGCCATTATTGTCTGTTATAGATAATGTATAATTTCCTGCATTTAAGCCGGTTGCTGTTGAAGAATTTGAACCACTATCCCAAAGATACGAATAGGGTGATGTTCCTCCTGATGATGCACCGGTTATTGTTCCATCTGAACCAAGGTAACAACTAACATCTGTTGTTGAAACAATGGATGCAATTAATTCTAAAGGTTCTGTAATAACAAATGTATCCAATACGGTACAAAGACTATCATCCGTAATTGTTAGATAATAGGTTCCAGCATCAAGATTGGTAACCAGGCTGTCGTTTTCATAAATATTTGAAGGGTCGTGAGACCAGGAATAAACATAAGGAGGAGAACCTCCGTTAAGGGTTGCTGTAATTGTTCCTGTTTGGTTTTGATAACAACTTAAGTGTGTAAAATCGGGTGTATAAACAAAGGGGTTGGGTGCAGTAATTGTGAATGAAATTGTATCCTGACAACCAAGATCATCTGTAATGGTTACTGTATAATCTCCCTGTTGAAGTTCTGTTCCATCTCCTGAAGACCATGTATAGTCGTATGGAGCCACTCCACCATTAATATCAAAATCCACTGAACCCGAATTTCCATTCGGACATGAGATATTATCGGTAATAAGTGTTGTACTTAGATACGGAGGATTGTAAACAGTAGATTCAGTTATGTCTGAAGTACATCCGTTTTCTTTAACCTCAAGCGTCACTGTTTGATTACCATCGTTCTGCCAGCTTATTGAAATTGGGCCTTGTCCACTACCTGAAACGATATCGGCTCCATTAACATTCCATGTGTAACTGGCAGATGCACTTGCAGTACCAGTATAGGTAAGATTTATTGTGTCGGAGTGGCAAATAATATCGGGTGAGACGATAAAGTCTGATGTAGGGATGTCGCTTACAGTAAGTGTTTCTGTTGCATTACCCATACAACCATTGTCGTCCATCTGTAGGTTTACGGAATGTTGTCCTGGAGTTGTCCAGTATACTTCATATGGCCCATCATCAGTACCTGAGACGATTACTCCTCCGTCAAAATCCCAAATAAAGTCAGCATTTGGACCACTAGAGCCAGTAAAAGTAACTGTTGCCGGTTCATTTATACATACGCTGTCGGGGGATATTTCAAAAATTGTATTGATATTGGGAACCACTTCAACAGTTATTTCCAGCGTTGTATCCTGACTACATGGATCCTGAATGTTAACTGTGTATGTCGTTGTAGTTGCTGGTGAGTCAGTTATGGATAAAGTAGTATCACCTGTGCTCCATGTAATATCAACCAAATCAATGTCTAAGGCAGGGTTTAAGCTTAAGTCAAGAGTAGAATTTTGACCAAGGCAAATAAGTGTATCGCCAGTAAGCTGAGGAGAAAGATCAAAATTATCATATACATAAATGGTATCTGACATTGTTGTTGCATTACATGGGCAACCACCGCTTTCCAG
This sequence comes from Marinilabiliales bacterium, assembly GCA_002869425.1. Lineage (GTDB taxonomy): Bacteria > Bacteroidota > Bacteroidia > Bacteroidales > BM523 > BM523. The sequence goes on along the minus strand of PKSZ01000058.1, from coordinate 3,753 downwards.
TGTAAACACCAGGTATTCAGAGCCTTCAGTAGCTCCGTCAATGAATGCTTCGTAAAAAACGGTATCGTACATATCACCGCTGGGGATATAAAAAATACTATCAATATAAGTTATATCTCCACCATTATCCGCAGTGCCTGATATTGTGAAAACAACCTCAAGAGAATCAGACACATCTGAAGTATCTGTTCGGGAAAAAACATAATAATTCTCACAACCTTCATAAATATCATGTTCAGTTCCTATTTGACTATGATTTTCCATTGATACAGAACCTCCTGATGTAAAACTTCCGGCTTCAAGTAATACTGCAGAGTCATAACTGTTGTCTCCTGCATCAGCAACAGCAAGTTTAATATGGTAGGTTTCACAAGGCACTACACCATCAGGTGCACGCGCTGTAAGAACAGTTGTGATGCCATCCATTACAATGTTTGTACCGTTTTGATTATCAATATAGTACTGAGGATAAGAAGGCGTTACATCATTGATATTGTCAATGGCAACAGGAAGTGTAGTTCCGGGAATCAATGCAATATTTGTATTATTGTATGTGCCTCCTGCTGGATTTGGACCGGTTAGAAGGAATGCAAATACATCATTAAATGATGAATTAACCCATTCTGGATATTCTTCAGAACCAAAAATATATCTAAACGAGAGAGAATCAGATTGAGGAACAAAGTCGAATTCGAGTACAGCAGCATCATTGGTTGTGAATCCTACAAGAATATTATCCAGATCAGTGTCCCCGGGTTCATTATACGAAGTGCTGGCAAAGTCTGCTCCAGATTGGAAAAAGTCAGCAGTATTACCTGAAGATAGCATGATTCCAGATTCAAAACCAGCTGAAGCATTGGCGTCATAAAATGAGGAAATTGATGCTTCGTTTCCCGTATAACACACATTAAAAGCTTCAAGGCACCCTGTTACTAATGAATCATTAACCAGATTGTTGTAGTCAGGAGGTGAGTGCTCATAAGCGCAAATGTTGAAGATGCCCGGATTGTCATTCCCTGTCTCCCAGGCTCTTATCCAAATTGTTTGTCCAGCGAGTCCATCGCAATTGAGTATTTCAATACTTGCCATCGGTGCTTCCCAGGTTGAGGCGGAGCAGTTAATTTCAGTAAGCGAATTACAATCTGTTCCTGTATAGATTGCCAAGCCCATTTCCAATAGAGTTCCAGCTCCTGTTTCAATTAACAGATTTCCCGATGTTGGTACTGTAGCAGTAAACCAGACATCTCCACCGCCATAATTTCCACAGTTTGGATCTGCCATTGATGAACTGGTTGCCCATTCTGTTGTATATGAGGTAGAAACGCATGTTGTGTCAATCGTAAGAGGATCTGCAGAACATGGATCTGTATTGGTAGGAGGAGGTGGAGGTGACCCACAATCAGCTGTAAATGTACCTCCTGTAGGTGTTGCACCATTTGAACCATCAGAAAAGTTGGGTAGTCCTTGATCGTTGATTATTTCATACCAGTTTTCCGATTGCCAGTCGCCACTATTGTCGTAAGATATGGTAATAACATCACCATCATTGGCAGTAAAAGTATGACTTTCAGGACCAGAGCCATTTGCAATTGTGAGCCCTGTTAGTACAGCTGCCCCGTTTACCTGGATTGTAATAGAGTTTCCATTCCATCCATCACCATAAGAATCGTATAGATTTACAGTAAAATCACATGCTGATAGTTTTATTGAAAAGGTACTTAAGACAAATAGTATGAGTATGATGAATTTTTTCATTGGTTTGTGTTCATTTGAATCCATTTTTCTTTTGCAATTGTGTAATTATAATTGTCTTTGAATTCATTCCTTGTGTTAATGTATTTTGGAAAACCTTCTGGCATCTTGTTATCATGGAAAGAACTAAATGAACAATACAGCTCAAGAAAATCTTTTTTAGAAATGGGGTTACATTCAATAACTGATGCATCAAATTTATTTGCAATAATTTCATTTACAATGATATCAGTTGAAACAGATTGATTCTTGACAATAATTGCTTCATTTTTGTCTTTACTGGAGAAACAGAATCCTGCTTCTGTGTTCTTTAGAATTGCATCCATAAGGATTAAGTAATCTTTATCTGATTCTTTCTGTGAAATCTGTATCCGGCATTTCTCAACTTTATTTTCTTTAAAATTGTATTTAACAAAATTCTTTTGCGTGTATGCTGCCAGAGATATAAATATAAAAAAGATGGCAAAGCCGTATTTCATTTTGATAGATTTTATCATTTTAATAAAAATAGTTAATTATTGGGTGCGACCAATTCTTATTATACTAATTGGTGGCTTTTTAATATATATGTATATATAAAACAAAAAAGGTGGTTTTAATTAACCACCTTTTTATTTATCTAATAACCGTAACTGTTCCATGTTCTTCATGAGGTACAGCTTCTTTATCAATATATGTCAATGTCCAGAAGTAAACCCCCAGATCTGCAATTTTCTTGCCATATACCCGGCCATCCCAACCATGATGTACTTCACCATTATCAGAGACATCGTATTTGTCGGTATAAAATATTTCATGTCCCCATCTGTCGTATATTCTCAATTCGTAAACTTTATGTCCATCTTTGGTTGTTTCTCCATCATACAAGCCATGAATAAAAGGAGTAAACAGGTTGTTCTTGTCTTCATCCGGAGTAAATGCAGATGGAGCATAAAAAGTATATAAATCTTCAACAATTAAATCATTATACGATATAGTGTCAAAACAATGATAGTAGGTTTCAACAATTAGGGTTACATCAAATACACCTGCATCCCCATAATAGTATATCGGATCGCAATTTGTTATTGTTTCTGTTGTGTCGCCAAAGTCCCAATAACAGTAATCACTGCCCACAGAAAGGTTCGTGAATCTAAATTCAGGATCTGCAATGCTTGCCTCTTTGGGATCAACATCAAAACTTGCAACAGGTCTTGGATGAACAGTAATAAGTTCTTCTGCAGTCAGTGAGTTTATGCAGCCAAAATCAGAAGTAACCGTTAATTCAACATCATAGACACCCGGATATTCAAACAAATGTGTTGGGCTTTTTAAATTGGAGTAGTTTTGTGAACCTGGATCTCCAAAGTTCCATGCGTATGTTTGACCGGCATAGGGATTGGTCTCATTAAAAAATATTTGTAGGGGAGCACAACCTTCTGTCGTATCTGGTATGAAATTTATTGGTGGTGCATCCATTACATAAACAATTGTGTCGTCTTCAGCCTGAGGTGATCCACAAACATCGTTAACTGCAATTGTAAATGTTTCTGTTGTAGGAGGATACACAATATATGGTAGATCTATTGTGCCCCAAGGTAATAAACTGTAAGTGTAAGGAGGCATTCCTCCTGAAACATCCGCTGTAAGTGTAATGGGCTCTCCTTTACAAATCGAGTCCAGATCCGTATAGACAGTAATTGAAAGTGGATGTAGTACTGTTACTTTTACTGTTTGTGGCAAACTTGTACAACCTGATGCATCAGTAGCATATACTGAATAGATTGATGAATTTTCAGGCATTACATTTATTGATGTACCATTTGCTGAATTACTCCAACTCATTATATAGTTTGGTGTGCCTCCTGTGGCTGAAGCGGAGAGTATAGCGCTATTTGATTTGCAGATTGTTTGATCATCGCATGTACTTACTACAACCTTATCCGGCTCCAGTACCTTAGTGTGAATTCTGCTTGTACATCCATTATTGTCTGTTACTGTGACAAAGTAAAGCCCTGCATT
>PKSZ01000576.1 GCA_002869425.1 Marinilabiliales bacterium | reverse complement strand
GGGCTGTTCCATTACATATTTCATAACAAGATAAATCCTGTTTACTCAATGAAACATTAATTGGAGGAGGTTGACTAACAATAATGGTTGTATCAATAAAACAACCATTATCATATGTAACAGTTACATTATAATTGTACTGATTAAAACATAAGCTGTCGATTCCTGTTGTTGTTTCCCCATTACTCCACAGATATGCATACGGTGTACTACCTCCTGCAACGGAGATATGTACAGCACCATCACAACCCAGCCAGCAACTTATATCATCAACATCGATATTATCAAAAATCATTTCCACAGGCGGCATTTCTATAGATACCGCTCCCATTACGGCACACAGGTTATTATCACTAACCATTAAAGAATAGTGTCCCGGACATAAATTCTCTATTGGATTCTGAACATAATCATCCAATTCAAAAACATAATATGCATATGGAGGTGTTCCCCCACTAACATTCAAGTCTATTGTACCATTACAAATGCCCTGACAGCTTGCCGGTGTTTCAACAGATGTTACGACTAAAGAATCTGGCTGATCTATGTATACAACACTTGTGGCAGTGCAAAAATAAGAATCTGTTACGGTTGCCTGATAAGTGCCGGCACATAACTGAGAATGCAGATTTTGATTAGAATAACTTCCAGGAGACTGCCATTCATAAACATAAGGAGCCTCTCCATTCACGGGAATTAACATCACGGTTCCATCACACATTCCATGACAACTTACATGCTGATAATTTGTATTCAGAGATAGCAGACAGGTGTCGATATGAATATTTTCACAAGCAGTATCCACACAACCCGTTTCCGTTTCAATAATCAAACATGCCTGGTAATCACCAAGGTTTGAATAAGTATGAACCGGATTTTGTACAGCGGAAGAACTATTGTCACCAAAATTCCAATCCCAGGATACAATGTTAGAAGAAGGCGAAACATCGACAAACTCAAAATCTTTCAATGCTACCCTGTTTATTTCGAAAGCAGCCTGACAATTTGTATCCTGTGGTTGAACAACTTCCACGCATACTGAATCCTTACAGGCAAAAGCATCTGTTAGGGTTACACAATAAGTGCCTGCACATAAATTGGTAAGATTCTGATCTTGTGAGCCATTGCTCCATTGCAAGTCTACCGGTTGTGTTGCATTTTGATAACTTAAATAAACAAAACCATTGCAATCCCCAAAAACAGAAACATGCCCAACTATGGTATCTAACTGAATATTACATGAATCAACTGGTATTATCATGCATGTTGAATCTATACAAGTAGATGTTTCAATTGTTAGGCAAACAGTTGGTGTTCCATAGTTGGTAAAAGAAAAGATGGGCGTTTCAGATGTTGCAAAAACCGAATCCCCAAAACTCCATGTAAGATTATAATCATTACCTGCACTTTGATTAAAAAACTGGAAACAAGTTTCATAACAAGATGCAGATCCGGCAGGCATCCAGAAAAAATCAGCTGAACATGATGTATCAATAAAATTTTCTACTTCACCACAAGCTACCGATATATGTCCATCAAAATCATATACACTTACACAATATTCACCCGGACATAAATCATCAATATTTTGTGTAGTTTCACCGCTGGACCAAAGGAATGAATACGGAGGCTGACCTCCTTCCGGAATCGCTGTAATATATCCATTACAATTCCATGATGTTACAGAATCATTTTGAACAAATCCAATCTTGACACAAGTATCTACAATTGAAAAATCTATGATTGTATCTTCGATTAAAACGAGATCGCTAACAGTAACAGAATAGACACCTGAGCACATATTTGTAACATTCTGATTTTCTGCGCCATCGCTCCATATAAAAGAATAGCTCCCGGAGCCATTTATAATATTAAGATTTGCATAACCAACACAATTGCATGATATGGTATCACTAATATCAATTTCAACCTCTAAGTTCTGGGCAAATGTTTCCCCAAAGAGCAAACCAATTAAAAAAGCAATTAATAATCTTACCCGCAACATGTATTTCCACCCTTTAATTCAACGATTTAAAAAACATATCCCACTGGCGGGCTTTATCCAAACTAATTCTTACTCCTAACTTCAACATGTAGCTTTTATTTTTCTTTAATATTGAAGCATTTTGATTGTAGACTGAATTCAATGGCATTCTATACGTTGCCTCTCCAAAAAGTCCTATTCTATCATTCAGATAATAAGTAGCAGAAAGGCCCGCAGTTGCATACAATCTCAAATTATTATAATTCTTCATATCTGAAAGACTTGCGTTCTCATCAAAATTATCAAAAGAACGAGTCAGGCCATTAGTAGAAATCAACCAACCTGCCGTTAATCCTCCATTCAGAGAATAGGTTAGTCGTTGCATCTTATACTCATATCCCACTGACAAAGGAATTTCAATATAATTGTATACATTTTGCTGACTTCCATTTCCTATATTCAGTGTATCCATTGAAGTAACCAGGTTACTATCCAGTGTCTCTACCCAGTTTTGTTGCACATATGGTTGCTGATAATCAGAGCCTTCAATCAAGCTATCGATATTTACAATCCAAACCGTGTCATTCTGAAAATAGCCACCTTCTGAATACTCATAATGTTCAGATGCAAGCACTTCATCCACTCGATAACGATACCTTTCGCCAAAGCGACTATATTGAATCCCCCCTTTGAATAGGAAATTTTTATGATTTAGATTTATTTGTACGCCAAAAGCACCAAAAGGTTGAATTGCATAATCTTCATCCTCTGCCTGCATATCTGCATACAGATTATATTCAGGTTTCATTGCTTCCACTGAACTCTGTGTAATTGAAGATACATTGTACATAGTCAGTGACCACTGCATAGTTTCCCTTAACAAATCTTCTCCCTTTGCATTCTGACCAACAGTATCAGGCACCATAGCCATGTCACCGGCAGAAATTTCAACTTCTTCCATAACAAGATCCTTTTCCGCTTCAGCTATATCCAACACTGTAAAAACAGGTTCAGCATACTGTATTGCTACATTTTCCTTTTCAATATTCTGAGTATTGGCTAATGGTTCACTTGTCTCAGGTACTGTATGTTCTTCAGCCAGGACGGTACGATTTCCATCTTCAACTGCGTTCTCATCAAGGATAGCACTCTGTCTTGTTAAACCAGTATCAACATCAACCGGCGTAATTTCCACATTTACAACTCCTTGAACCTTCTCGTTCATCACAATTTCTGAGGAATTATCCATCGCCAGTTGGCCAACTGGCTTTTGCTGTTTCTCTTCCACCCTTGGAATCCTTGCAAATACATTTGCCGATTTATCATCTTGATTTACAAACTCAACACTTTTTGATTCCGCCTGCTCAGAAACTGGCTGCTCTATATCTACAATCTGAGATTCAGATTCAGATATGGTCTTATTATCGGCAACAGATGCTGATGCTTTTGATTCACGAGTGAAAGATTCTTCCGTCTTACTAGGCAAAGCAGCAACATCTACTATATTGGCTTCTGTAGAAATCTGTGTTTCTGTTAACAACAAATCCTTATGGGACTCCTTCTCTTCGTTATTTAACAACCAAACACTGCCTGCAACAACAACCAGCACTCCTACCAAATAATATACATTCAATTGATTGGCTGTAAATCTGAAGAAATTATGTAACCATAATTTTCTTGCAATTGTATTCCATAATCCTTCAGATGGGTTTACTTTATAATCCCTGAAAGTTTCCTTATTTAATTCTGATAAATCTTTCTTGTTTAATTTTTTCTCTATTGAATCCCACACTCCAGGACTGGGATCAACGCGAAAATCGTCAAATCCTTCACCAAACATTTCATTTATATTGTCAAAATTATCTCTCATTTATGCAGTAACCTTTTCCTTACTTAATTCAAACAATTTTTTCTGTATCAATTTTCTTGCTCTGGAAAACTGTGATTTTGAAGTTGTAATGTCTACACTTAGCATTTCTGCTATTTCTTTGTGTTTATACCCTTCTATTGCATAAAGATTAAATACCATTCTGTATCCTTCCGGCAACGAACGGATTACAGAATACAACTCTTCCTTGGTAAAATCAGCATCATAAATCACATAATTTTCAATTTCGGTTTCATTTATGTCTACGATATCATGATGATGATAATGCTTATTGTTTTTTCTGAAATTACCAATTGCAGTATTAATCACAATGCGCTTCATCCAGCCTTCAAAAGAACCTTTGCCCGAGTATTGCTTTATTTTAATAAAAATCTTCAAAAAAGCTTCCTGCAAAATATCCTCTGCTTCCGCTTTATCGTAAACATAACGCATTGCAAGACCAAGCAACACTGGGGCATAATGATCGTATAGATCTTTTTGCGCCCGCTTGTCATTTTTCTTGCACCTTACAATTATTTGCGCTTCGTCTAGCATGCTACTCGTAATGGTATGACATTAATACACTCAAAAAGGTTGCACCTACCTTTGATGCATATAATTTTTATGCCCTTTTTCATTATACACAACAAAAAGTAAAAACCCTATCAAAGTTTATACGAAATATATTGTTAAAAAGATACATTTTTAGATGAAAATTAATCCATTAATTTTATTGACATTGAGGATTCTCTATTGTCTTTGAAATCTCTTTGTTTTAACTTTGTGTACACATCGTCGCTTAAACAATTTCAATATGATTAAAAATCTTTGCCTATTTATTATGTTGCTTTCAGGTTTTACAGCATTTGCATGGAATCCACCCAGCCTAAGTTATCCTTTAAACGGAGAAGAAACCAACACAGGGTTAAGCCTAAACTGGAATGCGGTGGCAAGCAGTGAAGCTTACGAAATTCAACTGGATACTTCATCTGCTTTTGATTCACCATTACTCATTACCAAAATAAAAACATACATAAACACTTCAAGCAGCAATAGCGACACACGTTTTGATACGATTAACCTTCTATTTGGCACAACTTACCATTATCGTGTAAGGGCATACATCACAGGAGACACATCAGAATGGACAACAAATTATTTTAACACAAGGGAACAAATCATTCTTGCAAGTCCTTCACCTGGAGCAGAAACCTATGCGGGACTAGAACTTGACTGGAATTCTCATACAGGTGTTTATTATTATGATTATGAACTTGATACATCCAGCAATTTCAACAGCTCAGAATACAGAAGTGGCACAAACACATACATCAATTCTTCAAGCATTAACTCTGATACTGAGGTATATATAGAAAACCTACTGTATGGAAAAACCTATTACTGGAGAGTACGGGCAAGAAATGCAAACGATACATCGGAATGGTCAGTAATTGCTAATTTTACAACAAAAGATATTGTTAACCTAACTTCTCCTGAAAATGAAAGTGAACAATACACTGGCGTAACATTGGATTGGTATGCTTATGAGAACGCTGATTTTAATGAATATCAGCTGGATACAACACCACTTTTCAATTCTCCGCATATGATGACAGGAGAGAATGTATATAATAATTCATCAAGCTATAACAATGATACAGAAAGCTACCTGACAAATTTGTTTTTTGGAACGACTTACTATTGGCGTGTCAGGGCAAGAAATACAGTTGACACAACAGAATGGTCTCTGGTTTACACATTTACGACAAAAGATATGATCGGTCTGGCAGATCCTCCGGATGGGAGTGATCAATTTTCTTCAGTAACTATTGATTGGTATGCACATAAAGGTGTTGATCTTTATGAATACCAAATAGATACTTCAGCCGACTTTAACTCTCCATTGCTAGACCAGGGCCAAAATGTATATATAAATTCATCAAGCAGTAACAATGATACAGAAGCATACATTACAGGCCTCCTGTTTGGCACTACATATTCATGGAGAGTACGGGCAATCAATGCGGTTGATACTTCTTCCTGGTCTGTAGTGTATAGTTTTACAAGTCGTGATATCATTTCCATAAGCTCCCCTGCAAACCAAAGTGATCAATATACAGGCCTCACAATAGACTGGTATGCTTTTGCTGGTGTTTCAAATTATGAATACCAACTGGATACTTCTTTATCCTTCAGCTCTCCTGCATTTATTACAGGAGAAACAACTTACATTAACTCATCAAGTTATAATAACGATACAGAAGCATACATTTCAGACCTGTATTTTGGCAAAACATATTATTGGAGAGTCAGGGCACGAACTGCTGACGATACTACAGGCTGGTCTAATATCTATTCATTTTATACAAGAGATAACGTAAGCCTCTTAGATCCTACAAACGGAAGTACTCAATATACAGGGGTTAATCTGGACTGGTATGCACATGCAGGAGTTGATTTTTATGAATACCAGCTTGACACTTCACAAAACTTTTCTTCACCAGTCTTAATATCAGGGCAGGAAACATACATTAATTCATCAAGCTACAATAACGATACTGAAGAGTACATCACAGACTTATATTTTGGAAAAACATATCATTGGAAAGTTAGGGCTATTAATGCAGTAGACACTTCTCAATGGTCATCTATTTACTCATTCACAACCTACGACATAGTCAATCTTTCCAGTCCTGCAGATGAAGCATTAGACCAAAATGTTTCCGGAGTTACACTGGATTGGTTTGCTCATGCCGGAGTTGATTACTACGATCTTGAAATTGATTCCAGTAATATGTACAATACCAATGCGCTTCAAAGCACAACAAACAGCTACATAAATTCAAACTCCTACAACAATGATACAGAGCATAATACAGGAGCACTTGTGGCCAATACTATATATTTCTGGCGCGTACGTGCACGAAATGCAGTAGACACAAGTCTTTGGGCTGAAAGATGGTTTAGCACAGGATCTGAACCTCTCGTTTTACCTGAATCCCCTACATTGATATCACCAGCAAATGCCTCTATTGATGTGAACTTATCAGGCCAATTGGTGTGGAGTGAAGTAACAGATGCTGTTGGATATGAATATCAAATTACCAGTCTGGCGGGTTTTTACCAGGCAGATACAATAACAACAGATACATTTGTAAACAGCTTTTCAAACCTGGATTATAATACCACTTATTACTGGAGAGCAAGAACCATAGGTACAAATAATTATTCAGACTGGTCAGAAATATTTTCATTTACAAGCTATTCAAACAACCTGAATACTCCAAACCTGGTAGCACCTATAAACCATAGTACAGAAAACACTGTTTCAAATCTTACATTTACTTGGAACAGTGTGCTAAATGCAGATAATTACATATTTGAAATAGCTACAGATAATGGTTTTACAAGCATAATAGAAGATAGCACACTATCTGACACTTCTCTTATTTTGAATAATCTGGCTTACAACACACAATATTTCTGGAGAGTAAAAGCAACCAGCACTGGTTTTACAGAAAGCAACTGGAGTAACATATTTGATTTTTACACAGAACAGGACCAGCTTGAACAAGCAATTCTTTTCAGCCCTGAAAATGATTCAACGGGTACGCCCAATGATATTCTCCTTAATTGGTATCCGGTAATGAATGCTGAACAATATACCATTTCATATTCTACAGATCCTGCATTTTCAATATCGGTTCAAAATACAACATCAGCAGACACAAGTGTGCTAATAAGTGGATTAGAATATGCAACTCAATACTATTGGAAGGTAAAAGCTACTGCAGTGGGTTTCATGGATGGTGAATGGTCGGCAGTTTGGAATTTTACTAGCGACAGTTTACAGGCTCCTGGATTGATAAGCCCTGCCAATGGCGCGATTAATGCAAATTCAGACACAACTGTATTACAATGGGAACACATGCCATATGTTACATTTTACGAATATATGTATGCCACGAATGACACCTTCTACAATGCAAACAATGACTTTATAGGAGAATCGCATGCAGAAATAACTGAGCTGTCTAACGCAACGCTTTACTACTGGAAAGTGAGAGCTTTTGACGGAACAAATTATTCACAATGGTCTGATATTTGGACATTTACGACTGATTCGGTTAGCGCACCCATTCTTGCAGCTCCACTAAACGATAGCACAATGTGCCCTCTAAGCATGAACCTGGTTTGGTATTCGCATCCAGAAGCAATTTATTATGAATACAGGTACGATACCATTGCCGGATTTACTACAGCAGAGCAGGGAAATATTGCAGACACTTCAATACAAACCATAGTACTGGATTACCAAAAAACATATTACTGGCAGGTAAGTTTATACAATGGAAGCAGTTATTCTCAATGGAGTGAAACATGGCATTTTACAACAGATTCCATACCTGTTCCTATTCTGGCAACACCAGCAAACGACTCAGTAAATCTTCCGCTAATTGCAGATTTGCACTGGTATCCTTGCGAATATGTACAAGGATATGAAATTGAAATTGACACAACAGATACATTTACTGATTCATACACAAGTTTTGCAAATGACACTGTGTATACTTCGTTTCAATTACAACCGCTTACGCGTTATTACTGGAGAATAAGATGCAAATCCGGTGGACAGTCGTCGCTGTGGTCAGAAATATGGGCTTTTGAAACTATGGATACATTGCTATCTGGAAAGCAGTTTGAAGTTCAGGAAATGAAAGTATATCCAAATCCCAATGAAGGTGTGTTTTTTATTCCAAAAGAATGGACGACTGTAAAAATAATTAACAGCTATGGTCAAAGTGTAGCCTGGAAACACAATGGAAATCTTGTTGAAATTGAAAGCAGAAGTAAAGGCATCTATTACATCATCTTAAACAATAAGAAAGAATATGTAAGTAAAAAGATAATTGTATACTAAACACTTATTATTGTAAGCACAACACGTCTTTCGCTTCGTGGGCCATCAAATTCACACAAAAAAACGTTTTGCCATGTAGACAATCCCGCTTTACCATTTACAATGGGTATGGTTTCTCCCGGACCAATGATTCCTGCTTTCAAATGAGAATCTCCATTATTATCCTGAGCATCATGCTCCCATATGCCGGCAGGTATTAGCCTGTTCAATAGAGTAACCACATCATTTTGCACCGAATCATCCCAGTTTTCCTGTATCATAATGGCAGCAGTTGCTCCCTGAACATAAACCTGAATAACTCCACTTTTCACCTTGCTTTCCATTACAAACGCATGTACCTCGGAAGTAATATCATACAGACCGTCTTTTTTATCCGTTGATTTAGTTATAATCTTTTGCATTTTACTTAGATGTTCAATATTGTACACTTTGTGTTCATATTCGTATTCCTTTTCCTGAAATAACAAAACGCTCAAAGCACTTCAAAGATCTAATTATCTGAGCATTACAAAATATGGCACGCAGTTTGTTTTATTTGTATCAGCAGGCTAAGGTAACAGATAATGTGCGACAGAAAGTATTCTCATAGCTAAGTTTTACGCAAAATGTCGCACATTTCTTTTTAAAACTTATTCAGAAATTCAATAAAATCTTCTTTCTCTTTTTTATAACTTAAAACGAGATACAAACCGCTAATAGCGTAAAAAACAGGTTGATTGTCTTTGTACTTGAAACTGTAATATTCTGTACCTTTTGACTTCTTGTTTTTCACCTTATATTTATCTTCCAGTTTTCTATTCCAGTTTTCCATAGATCGGATGGCCTTTTGTTCGTTTTCAAACTGCATAACCAAATACATTCCAACACTATCGATTCCTGCTACTGCTTCATTAAAATCAAGCTTATTGGAAGATGGGAGGTACAAGACATTATTCAAAGCAATATTTCCTTTCAGGTACCGAACCTGATCAATTGGATATATTATTTCCATCTTTTTTGCCAGATAAGGTACTTCAGCACTTGTATCTATTGAATTGGCAATGGCTGTAGCCAGGATAATCAAATCACCAGCCCCATCTTTTTCACTACTGATAACCGTATACAAATTATCTTTGTACATATGTGCGGCTTTAGATGTTAGCTTACAAGCCTGCCCTATATCCACAACTCTTCCTTCGGTACCCTTCTTAACAGAATAGATCCCAAAACAAGCTTCTCCGTCTGTCATTTCGTACTTTTCGATCCGGTAAGTGCTTTTACTATTTTTTATTTTGTGTAATTCAACTCGTTTAAAACCATATTCAAGAAACAAGTCAGCACCTCCATTGATCATCATAAATAAATCGTCTCCCGAGAATTCAGAGACACTATCTGTATACTCATAACCCTTTGGTAACCATTTATTCTGCGCTTGTGCATACAACGAAAATAAAAGAGCAATCAAAATTGTGGTAATCAATACTCTCATGCCATTTTTGTTTCTTTAATTTTTAAATCCTTATAATTGATATTACCTAGTCCCAGGGCTGAAGCTTTTTGAATTGCTGCCACCTCATCAGCTTCCCTTTCGAGAAATCCTGCACAATAAGCATCCACAGCAACAATATCTGTACCTGCAACTACCTTATTCTCTTTCTTCATCTCTCCAGGACCAGAAGGTCCATTGGTTAGAATAAACTCTGTTGCATCCATGACTACCAGATCTGGCTTTCTCACAAGATTAATATCAGCAATACACTGGCCGAGAAAATCCGGGTCATTCCTTTCGGGCCCTTCAAGATGAAATCGCACATTTG